>JAOPWT010000214.1 GCA_025965555.1 Mycobacterium sp. | reverse complement strand
GACCCAACCAGACGAGCATGACGGCATCCGTGCCGTCGAACAATTCCGCGCGCACGCCGCCCGCACAGCCCTTCGCGTTGGTCTCGACACAACGTAGCGTGCCGACCATCGTCACTTCTTGGCCGCGCCGACAGTCGATGGCCTTCTGCGCGCCGGTGTTCGCGGCTTCGTCGCTGAGTACCTCGACGTCCTGCTGCTCGGGATCCTCAGTGAGCCGACGAGTCAGCCGACGCAGATAACCTTCGGCCGTAGCCATGGTCTCTCCTACTCAAGTGGTGAATCAACCGTTGATCCACCTCTTAACCAACGCCACGGTAGACCTGTTGGTTCCGTTTTGCCACGTGGCGCACAGGTGCACGGTTTACCCTTCCGCCAATCGTTTTACTCCCTTCACGCAGACGTGATTTGACGCACACGGCACGATCGACTGATGGCCGTCAATCTGCGCGGAGTCACGGTGGTGTTGCTTGCCGGTACGGGATCCGATGACGACTACGTCTACCGCGCGTTCTCCGCAGCGCTGCACGACGTCGGCGCGCTGGTCACGGCCCCGGCACCCGAACCGTCCCAGCTCGTCGGCGGCTACCTGCGCGCGCTCGACAACGCCGCGCGACTGGGCCCGATCGCGGTCGGCGGGATCTCGATCGGCGCTGCCGTCGCCACGTCATGGGCTCTCGCCCACCCCGCCAAGGCCCTGGCCGTGCTGGCCGGCCTGCCCGCGTGGACGGGCGCTCCCGACTCGGCCACGGCCGCGTTGGCCGCCCACTACTCGGCGCACGTGCTGCGGCGTGACGGACTGGGCTCGGCGATCGCTCAGATGCGGGCGTCGAGCCCGCCGTGGTTGGGCGATGAACTCGCCCGGTCGTGGGTCGGCCAGTGGCCTGCACTGCCGGACGCCATGGAAGCCGCCGCCGGCTACGTGGCGCCGACCTGCCCGGAATTGGAAATACTGGCCGCGCCGATGGGGGTGGCGGCGGCGACCGACGACCCGGTGCACCCGGTCGACGTGGCGATCGAGTGGGTGGCCGCCGCGCCCCGCGCCGCACTGCACACCTTCACCCTCGACGAACTCGGCGCCGATCCGGGTGTCCTCGGCGCGGCGTGTGTGAATGCGCTGATGGAGCTCTGACTACCCAGCTCAACCCACCCGGCCCATAGCCCACCCAGCTTTACCCACCCGTGATGGTGCGGAGCTGCTGCATCGCCGAGCCCTGCTCACTGCGTCGCGCCACCGGCTGCGGCACCTCCGGCGGCTGCGGTGGTTGGTGACCGGTCTGCTGGGCATGCTCGGCCATCATCTGCTCGGCCCTGGCGCGCAGCCGCGCAATGAGCGACTCCGACAGCTGCAGCGGAAGCATGTTGCGCACCGGCTGCGGCGTGTCGCCGCGCCGAACGACGGTATCCGACAAGGCAATTCGCAATTCCTGCGCAATCGCCTCAGCATTTTCGGGCGAACCGACTGCGGCACCGCGAACCATCCAACGATAGCCGTCGACGCCGACGAACCGCATCACGACGGGCTCGGGGGCGTTGGTCATGCGCCCGACGACCTCGCGCCCCCACGGCCCGTCCTCGATGCTGACCTCGGCCGCCTCCTTGCGCAGCGACTCGGCGACCTCGGTGACCACCTCACGCCATAGGCTGCCCGCCTTCGGCGCCGCATAGGCCGTCACGTTGTAGCGGCCGTTGGACGTCACCATCCATGCCATGGTCGGCACACCCTGCTGGTTGACCTCTACGGCGAGCTCAGCCGCCTCGTTCTCGGGGATCAGCACCGCGCCGAGATCATGACGGCCGATGGTGGCCACCGCCGGGTCGTCGAAGTCCTCGATGTCGAACGGGCCGTCGACGGGCCCTTCGACGTCGTCATCGTCGACGGTGGGAGCCGCGGCCTCTGCGGGCTTTGGGTCGGGGGTTCCGTCGCCGGTCTTGCGCTTACCGAATGCCATCACAAACTCTCGTGTCCGCCGGAGGAACCGTGGCCGCCAGCGCCACGGGTGGTGTCAGCCAGCCCGGCCTCGTCGAATGACGTGACCTCGACCAACTCGGGTAGCTCGACCCGTTGCACCAGGAGCTGCGCGATGCGGTCACCGCGTCGCACGACGATCGGCTGCTCCGGGTCGAGGTTGATGAGTGTCACCTTGATCTCGCCGCGATAGCCCGCGTCGACCGTGCCGGGGGTGTTCACGATCGAAAGCCCAACGCGCGTCGCCAAACCCGAGCGTGGATGGATCAGGCCCACCATGCCATGGGGAATGGCCACCGCAATCCCGGTCGGAACCAGGGCGCGACGGCCGGGGGCGAGTTCGAGGTCGACTGCGCTGTAGAGGTCGACGCCGGCGTCGCCGTCGTGCGCCCGGGATGGCTGCGGCAGGTCGCGGTCCAATCGCACGACCGCCAGAGAGGTGGACACGACCACGGAGATTACTCTTGGCCGGGTGTCCGACACGCGCGCAGCCACCCAAACGGTGCGGTACCAAGAGCGACTGAGGGTGCCGCTGTGGTGGTTGTTGCCAGCCTTCGTGGTGGCGACCCTGATCGCGCTCGAGGTGAACCAAGCCGTCCAGGCATTGCCGAACTGGGTGTCATTCGCCGTGCTGCTGCCGGTCGCCACGGCCATCTGGGCCTGGCTCGGGCGTGTCGACGTGCGCGTGGTCAGCACGCTCACCGACCACGGCGCGGAAACCGAACTGTGGGTCGGGTCAGCGCATCTGCCGGTCAGCGTCATCTCCCGGTCTGCCGAGGTGCCCAGATCGGCCAAGTCCGCCGCACTGGGTCGTCAGCTCGATCCGGCGGCGTACGTCGTCCATCGGCCCTGGATCGCGCCGATGATCCTCGTGGTGCTCGACGACCCGGACGATCCCACCCCGTACTGGCTGGTCAGTTGCCGTCGACCGGACCGCGTCCTTGCGGCGTTGCGCAGCTGAGAGTCAGGCCGCGCAGTCCGTGCAGATCATCACGCCGCCCTTTTCGGTGGCCAGCCGGCTGCGGTGATGCACGAGGAAGCAACTGGAGCAGGTGAACTCGTCAGCCTGCTTCGGCACCACCCGCACCGACAGTTCCTCGCCGGACAGGTCGGCGCCGGGCAACTCGAAGGACTCGGCGGACTCGGATTCGTCGAAGTCGACGACCGCTGATTGAGCTTCGTTGCGCCGCGCCTTCAGTTCCTCGAGCGAATCTTCGGAAACGTCATCGGTCTCGGTGCGCCGTGGGGCGTCGTAGTCGGTAGCCATCCTCTTCCCCTCCTTGTCGACCCATCTTGGTGCGACAGAGCTTTGTACCAGCGCAGAACGCATCCGCCAAATGATTCGTGCCCCGTTCGGCGCCGGATTGGTTGTGATTTATATCACAAGACAAATGACCTGCCAGAGACCAGCGGCGGGGCCTGCCCTTACAGTGCAGGGGTGGTAGCGCAGATCACCTCCGGCACGGCGTTCGACAAACACGGCCGTCCCTTCCGGCGGCGGAACTTCATTCCGGGCATCGTCGTCATGGTGGCGCTCGCCATCGTGACCCTCGTCGTCTGGGTGATCGCGTTCAACCAGACCACCGACGTGCACCAACTTGCTGCCTGCAATCCTCCACCCCCCGTGGCCGACGCCACCCAGACCGCACTTGGTGAACAGGTATCCGCCGCGACCATGACGGACGTCACCCCGGCCAAGCTCGCCGACACCAAGATCCGGGTGCTGAACGCCAGCGGCCAGGGCGGGCAGGCCGCCGAGGTGGCCGGTGCGCTACGCGACCTCGGGTACGCCCCGCCCACCGCGGGCAACGACACCGTCTACGAGAACACGCGGTTGCAGTGCCAGGGTCAGATCCGGTTCGGGCCGTCGGGTCGCGCGGCGGCCGCGGCACTGTGGCTCGTCGCGCCGTGCACCGAACTGTTCCAGGACCAGCGTCCCGACGACACCGTCGATCTGGCGATCGGCACCGAGTTCACCGAGGTGAGCCACAACGATGACATCGACGCAGTGCTCGCGAGCCTAAAACCCGACGCGACGCAGCCCGCGGACACGGCGCTACTCAAGAAGATCCACTCCGCCGCCTGCTGACCGGCTCAGAGGGCACCCGCCCGGCGCAACGCCTCGTCGAAGTCATCGGCGATGCCCGGTGCCGCCGCGACGATCAGACTCGAACCCTCGTCCACCGGCGGGAGGAGCGTTCTGGCCCCCGCCTCCTGCGCTATCAATGCCCCCGCCGCCCAGTCCCACACGTTCACACCGAGCTCGTAGTAGGCGTCCAACCGACCGGCCGCGACCATGCACAGATCCAACGCGCACGAGCCGACTCGACGAACGTCACGGACGCCGGGCAACAACCGAGCCAGCACCTCTGCCTGCTGTAGACGCCGCTCGGGCGAATACCCGAAACCCGTCCCCACCAACGCCATCGAGACGTCGTCGATGGGGTTGCAGCGCAACGACGTCGACACCCCGTCCCGCCGCAGATGGGCGCCTTCGCCGCGCGCGCCGGAGAAGACCTCGCCCGTCGGCACATTGGCCACCGCGCCTGCCACGGACACGCCGTCGATCTGCACTCCGACCGACACGGCGTAAGCCTCGATGCCGTAGACGAAGTTGACCGTGCCGTCGATCGGGTCGAGTACCCAGGTGGGCCTGCCATGGTGGCCGACGGCCGAGCCGCCCTCCTCCTCGCCGACGATCGGGTCGCCGGGGCGCAACTCCGCGAGCCGATCGCGCAGCAGGCGCTCGGTCTCAGTGTCGACGATGGTCACGGGATCGGTCGGAGTGCTCTTGGTCCGCACCGCCGCGGCGGTCTGATCGTCGCTGGAGTCCGCGCCGAATACTTCGATTCTGCGTCGTCGAACGAAGTCGGCTGCTTCTCCTGCCAGTAGTTCGGCAACGGCCCGAAGGCTGCCAGGATCGCTGTCATCGGTCACTCCCTCATCGCAACACATCGCGCATGGCGAGGCACTAGTGTGTGTTTGGCGTCGCACCTGCCGGCCTCTCCCAGAGGAGCGCTCATGACCGAAACTGCAGCCACCGTCCCGAGCATCGGCGGTTCCCGACACCGAGGATTCGGCGTCGACGTAGGCGGCAGCGGGGTGAAGGGCGGCATCGTCGACCTCGACACCGGCCAGCTCATCGGTGAACGCTTCAAACTCCCCACTCCACAGCCGTCGACGCCCGACGCCGTCGCAAAGACCATCGCGGCAGTGGTCAAGGAATTCGGCTGGGAAGGCGGCCTCGGCGTCACCTACCCAGGCGTCGTCACCGACGGGATCGTCCGCACCGCGGCCAACGTCGACAAGGGGTGGATCGGCACCAACGCCCAGGACGTCATCGGCGCCGAGCTTGGCGGCAGGCACGTCACCGTCCTCAACGACGCCGACGCAGCCGGTCTGGCCGAGGAGAAGTTCGGGGCTGGCAAGGACAACACCGGCGTGATCGTCCTGTTGACGTTCGGCACCGGCATCGGGTCCGCCGTGATCCACAACGGCGTGCTGCTTCCCAACACCGAGTTCGGCCATCTCGAGGTCGGCGGCAAGGAAGCGGAGCACCGTGCCGCGTCGTCCATCAAGGACACCAAGGGATGGAGCTACGAGCGCTGGACCAAGGAGGTCACCAGGGTGCTCGTCGCCATCGAGAACGCCATCTGGCCCGACCTCTTCATCGCTGGCGGCGGCATCAGCCGCAAGGCCGACAAGTGGATTCCGATGTTGCAGAACCGAACCAAGGTCGTCGCCGCCGCCCTGCAGAACGAGGCAGGCATCGTCGGAGCCGCGATGGCCGCCGAGGTCGCACAGGCCTGAGCGGCGTATCCCTAGTCGGTGCCGAGTTCTCCGGCCCGGCTGGCCAGCTCGGCGCGCGTGCGGACGGCGAGTTTGCGGTAGACGCTGCTGAGATTGTGCTCGACGGTCTTGGGGCTGATGAACAGTGCGGAAGCGATGTCCTTATTGGTCATTCCGCAGCCTGCCAGGCGCGCCACGCGCAGCTCGGACGGCGTCAGGTCCGAGTCGTTCGAGCGAGGCGCATCCATCCGTTTGAGCTCGGCGCCGACGCGGTTGGCCCACAACGGCATGGCCAACTCCTCGAAGGTGCCGAAGGCCTCGCGCAGCGTCGCGGTGGCGAGGTTCTTACGGCGCTGGCGGCGCAATACCTGGCCGAGGAACAACTGGGTGCGCGCCCGCTCGAACGGCATCGCCAAGCGATCGTGCTGCATCATCGCCCGCTGAAGCGTCGCCTCGGCTTCGACGAGTTCCCCGCTGGCCGCCTGCAGCATGCTGCGACAGCGCGCGCCCACCGCCAAGAGCCACGGCCGATCCAACTCGGCGCCGTGCAATTCCAGCGCCTCGACCATGGGGACCGCTTCGTCGAGCCGGCCAAGGGCGACCATCGCCTCGACGGCATCGGGCATGTAGGACGCCGGGAAGATGTCCCCCGCGTCCATACCCGAACCGCTGATCAGCAACGGCTGCAACACATTCAGGGACTTGGCGTAGTTGCCCAAAGACACTTCGAGGAAGCCGATGGTGATCAGTGGCCACACGGTGAGGAAGGGCGCTCCGCACAGCCGCGCACCGGCGATCGCGGCGCGGGCATCTTCACGGGCGGAGCGCTCACGGCCCAGATACGCCGACGCGAGGGCCCGTTGGGTCCTCGCCACGACGACCGGGTAGCCGCCACCGATGTTCTCGCCACGCCTCAACATGTCCTCGGCGACGTCCGCAGCCACCGAGTACCGCCCCAGCCAGATGTAGACCATCGACAGGTGGCCCGAGACGTACACCAGGTCTGCATCCGAGCCCATCTCGACGCTGCGACGGCGCGCGGCGATCAGCCCCGCCAACGCCTCGTCGAGCCGACCCGTCCAAGCCTTCGTCACCGCATCGGTGACGCTCGCCCGGAAGGGCGCCGAGACGTCCGGGTCGGGAGCTTCCATTTCCAGCGCACGAGTCAGCGCTGGCTCGTCCCGGCCGTGACCGTGCGCGCAGTCCAGCATGACGTGCAACGCGAGCGCCTGACTGATCAGCTTCGGATCCCCGAGCCGCTCGGAGTGGCTGACCGCCAACTCCGCATGACGCCGGGCCGCGACGAGATCGCCGGTCATCGACTGCACCCTCGAGAGCAGCAGATGAGCCTTCACCAGTACGCCAAGGTCGTCGCCGGCTTCATCGACGGCCTCGCCGAGCAGCGGGAGCGCTCCGGTGTAGTCGTGATCGGACATCCGGGCGGCACCGAGCAGGTTGAGCGCGGCGGCGTGCGACGGTCCCGACCCGAAGCCGTCGATCGCCGACTCGAGCACACCGCGGGCCCGTCGGGTGTCGCCCGCGCGCAGGTGCTGTTCGGCCGCCCTGAGCCGACGGGTCGGCGTGTCGCCACCGAGGCCGATGGCCAGTTCATAGAGGTCCGCGGCCGCCGCCGCCGCGCCGCGCCCCACGGCTGCGGCCGCCGCGCCATCGAGCGCACACAGCATGTGGGGTTCCGCGCTCGCCGCGCCAAGCGCCATGTGCCGGGCCTTGAGTTCCGGTTGCACCTCGACGGCAGCCATCACCCGGTGCATCCGCCGACGGCGCGCCGGGCCGGCGTGGGTGTAAATGCCACGCGCGAGCAGCGGATGCGCGAAGTGCACGCTGTTGCCGTCGATCCGGACGATGCCTTCGCGCTCTGGTCCTTCGAGCAGCTCGACGACCCGCTCCACGGGGACCTCGGTGGCGTCCGCGAGGAGGTCGACCGTCGGGTCGGTGACCGAACAGGCGGCCAGGAGCATGTCTCCGACCTCACCGTCGAAGTGCGCGATCCGCAGCCGGACGAGCTCGGTCAGCGTGCTTGGTAGCACCTCTTCCCCCAGCGCCGACCGACTGTCGACGCCGCGTGCGAGTTCCAGCGCGTAGAAGGGATTTCCGCCCGATACCTCGGCGATGCGCACCATCGTCGGCCGCGGAAATGCCTTGCCGAAGCGTTCGAGGATCATCGTGTGCAACGCGCCGAGGCTCAACGGCCCGACGCGCACCCGGTTCACCGCGTCCGGCGTCCTGAGCTGCAGCCACTCCGCGGGATCGGGCTCCGACGAGTGCGCGCGTCCGGTGAGTAACACGCCGACGCGGCCGGTCAGCCGACGCGCCGCGAACGCCAGAACGGCCTGGCTCGAGACGTCGAGCCACTGGGCGTCATCGATCGCCAGCAGAATCGGCTGCCTGGCGGCGAGCGCCGAGATGACCGACGCCACCGCTGATCCCGTGATCCGGTGATCGGTCGGCGGTCCGTCGGTGTCCGTTCGAAGCAGCACCCGGTCCACGGCCACCCGCTGCAGGTCGGGTAGGCCGGCCAGCACCTCGGGTTCGACGTCCTCCAACAGGTCTGCGACCGCTGCGTAGGCCAGCACCGACTCGGCCTCGTCGGCCCGCGTCGACAGCACTCGGAACCCGAGCTCGCGCGCCCGCGTCACACCGTCGAGCCACAGCGTCGTCTTACCGATTCCCGGCTCGCCGGCGATTACGAGGCCGGCCGGCTGGGCATCGGACGCGACCAGCAGGTCATCAACCGCTTGATGCTCCCCGGAGCGACTCACCGTTGCGACTGGCATCCCCCCATCATTGCAGCTAGCAAAGGATCCCGCTGGAACACGACGGATCTCGTGGTCGATGTTTTTTGTGGACTTCACTGTCGTCATACACGTTAACGTGGCATTTACCTGTACAAATACTCGACGCGCTCGTTTGATCTTGGCAATCGAATGTCCGGTTGGGTCAATCGTCGGTCAGCGAAGCGACGCGGATGGGTCGCCGATCCGCGCGGTCGCTCGACACGTGGCCACGCTCGAGGCGCTGCCATCACGCTCGTCACGTCGGCGACACGGCTCGCCGGATGTCGAATTTGCCGCTCGTAGCGGCAGTTCCCCACACTGTCGTTACAATGGTGAACGGCGGCCGCATCACGGATGGCGGCAAGTATCCAAGCCGATATCAAACGCCATCAACAGACAGCCGACGTTTTTCGGTGGCGCACGCCCACGCCACCGCGTTTCGCAAGACCGAAGGGGTGCACGTGGCAGCGACGAAGGTAAGCCCGGCGATCGAGGAGCCGGTGAAGCGCACCGTCACCAAGGCTCCCGCCAAGAAGGCCGCAGCGGCCAAGGCGGCCAACGGGGCCGCGCCGGCCAAGCGGGCCACGAAGGCTGCGGCCAAGAAGGCCGCTGGAGCACCTGGCGCCCGGGGCAAGAAGGGCGCTTCGGCCGAGGGTGACGAGGACATCGCGACGACGGACGCGCTCGAAACCGGCGACGACGTCGAAGTCGAGCCCGACGACGACCTCGAAGTCGATGCGGACATCGAGCTCGAGGATCTCGAGGTCGATGACGACGCCGCACCTGCAGAAGGCGCGGTGGCGACCGACGCGAAGGTCGCGAAGGCAGGCGCAGACGACGCCGCCGGTGACGACGACATCTCCGAGCCGTCCGAGAAGGACAAGGCCTCCGGCGACTTCGTATGGGACGAAGAGGAGTCCGAGGCTCTGCGGCAGGCCCGCAAGGATGCCGAGCTCACCGCGTCAGCGGACTCGGTACGGGCTTACCTCAAGCAGATCGGCAAGGTCGCCCTGCTCAATGCCGAGGAAGAGGTCGAGCTCGCCAAGCGCATCGAGGCCGGCCTGTACTCGACGCAGCTGATGGCCGAGTTCGCGGAGAAGGGCGAGAAGCTCACCACCGCGCAACGCCGCGACTACACCTGGATCTGCCGCGACGGCGATCGCGCGAAGAACCACCTTCTGGAAGCCAACCTGCGCCTCGTCGTCTCGCTGGCCAAGCGCTACACCGGCCGCGGGATGGCGTTCCTCGACCTGATCCAGGAGGGCAACCTCGGTCTGATCCGCGCCGTCGAGAAGTTCGACTACACCAAGGGTTACAAGTTCTCGACCTATGCCACGTGGTGGATCCGTCAGGCCATCACCCGCGCGATGGCCGACCAGGCCCGCACCATCCGCATCCCGGTGCACATGGTCGAGGTCATCAACAAGCTCGGTCGCATCCAGCGCGAGCTGCTCCAGGACCTGGGCCGCGAGCCGACGCCAGAAGAGCTCGCCAAGGAAATGGACATCACGCCGGAGAAGGTGCTGGAGATCCAGCAGTACGCGCGTGAGCCGATCTCGCTCGACCAGACCATCGGCGACGAGGGCGACAGCCAACTCGGTGACTTCATCGAGGACTCCGAGGCCGTCGTGGCCGTGGATGCCGTGTCCTTCACCCTGCTGCAGGATCAGCTGCAGTCGGTGCTCGAAACGCTCTCCGAGCGGGAGGCAGGCGTGGTGCGACTGCGGTTCGGCCTCACCGACGGGCAGCCGCGGACGCTCGACGAGATCGGGCAGGTCTACGGCGTGACCCGTGAGCGCATCCGGCAGATCGAGTCGAAGACGATGTCGAAGTTGCGTCACCCCAGCCGTTCCCAGGTTCTGCGCGACTATCTGGACTAGATCGTCAACCTGATCGCCGGATCGGGCGCGTGTTCACCGTCGGTGAGCACGCGCCACAATCAGCGGCGTTCGCGCACCTTGTACGACACACCCCAGGATTCGCGCGACTCGTCCCCGGTCAGTGGAATGCCCTTGCCGCCCACCTGGATCGCGTACGCCTCCATCCCGGCGCCGACCTCGCGGTCGGCCTTCTCCTTGGCAAGGTAGATCAGTTCGTCGATGCCGAGTTCCTTGAAAGCCACGAAGGTGCTCTTGCGGACCACGTGAGGACTGGTGACTTCGGCGACCATCCGATCGGTGACGACGCGGCCGGCGAGCACCGCGGCGGCCACCAGTAGGAACGGGATCACCCAGTAGCAGACGAACGACAGCGGGGTCCTGGTGTCCAGGATGGTGGCATCGCCCTGCACTATCGGTGGAATCGCCGACGAGACGGTCATGCCTGCGAACGCCGCGACCCAGATCCACGTGACCAGGGTGGTGATCCGGCCGAACAACTCGCTCTTGACGACCTCCCTGGGCTGATCGGCCTCGGCAATCTCGCGCACGAACGGTCGCCCCACGAGCACACCGACGAGCGCGACGATCAGGATTCCGGCGGAGCTCAGCGGCTGAATCCAGCGCTCCATGAACTCCTGATCCAAGGTGAACGTCAGCACGGTGAGGACCAGAAACGTTGCGATGGAACCGATTTCAAGCGAGCTGCCCGGCGCGTGCCGCAGGCGATTGACGATCAGTGAGAGCACCGCGACCGCCAGCGCCACCAGAACGGCGGTCGTGAAGGGGACGTTGCCCACGAGGATCCAGTAGACGATCCACGGCGCGAAGCCCGACAGGATTCCCATGACCGTCAGTCTAGGCAACGCCCGTTACACCGGGGCGTGTTGGTGTCAAGCCGGCCAGGAACCGGTTCATCGCCGGCGCGAATCCCCTGGGCCCATACAGCGCACTCCCAGATTCCGGATATCGTCGACACATGCCCGACACTCCGAAGGCACCGCCAGCCTGGCTTCTCACCGGCATCGGCCGTGTCCGCAGCGCGCTCGACCTCGCAAGCCGTTCGGCGGTACCCCCCAACGTGGCACTGTTCGAAATGATCCAGGGCGCGTGGCTGACCCAGGCCATCTACGTGGCGACCAGGCTCGGGATCGCCGATACGCTGGGCGACGGCGCACTGACGGCCGACGAGGTGGCCCACCGGGTCGGTGCCGACCCCGGCGCCACCTACCGCGTGATGCGAGCACTGGCTTCCAACGGAGTGCTGAAGCTGCGCCGTGGCCGCTTCCGACTGACCCGCGTCGGACAGGCGTTGCGCACCGATCACCAGGGGTCGATGGCGCCCATGGCGGCGATGGTCGGCAGTGCCGAACACTGGGAGCACTGGGGCAGCCTGCTGCACTCGGTGCAGACGGGTGGCACCGCGGTCGAGGAGCTCCGCGGCGCACCCATCTTCGAATACCTCGAGACGAATCCCGCATACGCCGCCGTGTTCAACGACGCCATGACCGGCGTGTCGGCCGTCGCCATCGAAATGGCCGTTCCCCTATACGATTTCACTGAACGCAAGCTCATCGTCGACGTCGGCGGGGGCCATGGCGCGCTACTGGCCGCGGTGCTGGCCAGAGCGCCACAGGCGCGCGGGATTCTCTTCGACCTGCCGTCCGTGGTCGATGGTGCCGGAGCACTGCTCGACCAAGCCGGTGTCGCCGACCGGTGCACCCTCGAGGGGGGATCGTTCTTCGAGGCCGTCCCCGACGGTGCGGACGCATACCTGCTGAAGGCGGTCATCCACGACTGGGACGACGAGAAGTCGCTGACGATTCTACGCAACGTCCGCACGGCGATCGCCGCGGACGGCAAGCTCCTGTTGATGGAGTTGGTGCTACCCGAGGACGCGCCGCCGCACCCTGGCATGTTGGTCGACCTCGAGATGCTCGTCCACGCGGGCGGACGAGAACGCACCGCGAGCGAATACCGGGACCTGTTGTACCGTGCCGGTTTTCGGCTCAGTCGCGTGATTCCGACCGCGGGACCGATGTCCATCGTCGAAGCAGTTCCGGCGTAGCCATGACCTCACGCCGGATCAACGTATCGTCGGGTTCGGCCTTCGAGGCTCAGGTCGGATACTCACGGGCGGTTCGCATCGGGCCGCTCGTCGTCGTCGCAGGAACCACCGCTCCCGGTGACGACGTCGCCACTCAGACGCGGGAAGTGCTTCGCCGCATCGAGATTGCGCTTGGCGAGGTGGGGGCTGCGCTCACCGACGTCGTCCGCACCCGGATGTTCGTCACCGACATCGCCTTCTGGTCGGAGGTGGGCGCCGTACACCAGGAGGTGTTCGGCGCCGTACGACCGGTCGCGACCATGGTTGAGGTGTCCGCGCTGATCGCCCCGAACCTGCACGTCGAGATCGAAGTCGATGCCTACGTTTCGGACTGAGGCAATTCGGCGAACCGGCCACCGGCATCGGGACGGTACGGCGTGACACTGGTCACAGCCGCCACCGGCAACGGACCGTACAGATGGGGAAACGTCATTGCCCCGGGGTCGGACGGCACCCCCGGCTCCCACCGCACGGGGGCGCCGAGCAGGTTCGGATCGAGTCGCAGCAGAACCATGTCACCTCGGCCGGCGTACAGCCGGTTGGCGGGCAGATGGACCTGCTCGGGACCCGAAAGGTGAACGAAGCCTTGACCGTCCAGCGACGGCGGCCGCCGCTCGCCGACCTCCTTGGCACTTTCCCACTCATCCGTCGTGCACAGGTGGATCAGTTCTCGCGGCGACGGGATCATGCAGTCAGTGTGCCCGGGCCGCAACTTCAACCGCGCGTGAGACACGACACACCGGTGAACGTTCGGGGAACAAGGCCGGAAGCCAAAACGTCTGACACAGTAGACCTAAGCACGTAGCAGATATGGAGGAGGCGCCATGAACGCAACTCTGACCAGCCCTGAGCTGACCCGGGCTGACCGCTGCGACCGTTGCGGCGCTGCCGCCCGTGTCGTTGCGAAGCTGCCGTCGGGTGCCGTACTGCTCTTCTGCCAGCACCACGCCAACGAGCACGAGGCCAAGTTGGTTGAACTCGCCGCCGTGCTGGAGACCAGCAAGATCGAGTCGTAACACTCCCGCTGAGCCACCACTTCGCGCACCCGAGCGCGGGGTCGTGAATGCTGGTGTGGTCATGAACGACGAGCACACGCCGGCCAAGCCCTCCCGGCATCACCTCTGGCGGGTCGCCAAACGCACTCTCGCCAAGAGCTGGGATGACTCCATTTTCTCGGAGGCCGCTCAAGCAGCGTTCTGGTGCGCGTTGTCGCTACCCCCACTGTTGCTGGGAATGCTGGGCAGCCTGGCGTACATCGCGCCGCTGTTCGGCCCCGAGACGCTGCACACGATCGAAGACCGTCTGGTCAGCACCGCGGGCAGTTTGTTCTCGAGCAACGTGGTCAACGAGATCATCCAGCCGACGGTGTCCGACATCGTCGCGGGCGCGCGCGGCGAAGTGGTGTCACTCGGGTTCGTGATCTCGTTGTGGGCGGGCTCGTCGGCTGTCTCGGCGTTCGTCGACTCCGTGGTCGAGGCACACGACCAGACGGAACTACGACATCCGGTCCGCCAACGCTTCTATGCACTCGGCCTGTACGTCGTCGGGCTGGTCTTCGTCATTGCGACGGCTCCGTTGCTCGCGATCGGCCCGATGAAGATAGCCGAGCACATTCCGCAGAGTTGGCAGTACTTCCTGAGCTACGGCTACTACCCCGTGCTGTTCATCGGTCTGGTGGCTGCGGTCAACGTCCTCTACCGAGTGGCACTTCCCCAACCACTGCCCTCGCATCGACTGCTCTACGGTTCGGTGCTGGCGGCGTTCGTGTTCCTGGTCGCGACGCTCGGACTGCGGGTGTACCTGACGTGGATCACCGCCACTGGATACACGTACGGCGCATTGGCGACGCCGATCGCATTCCTGCTGTTCGCCTTCTTCCTCGGCTTCGCCATCATGATGGGCGCCGAACTCAACGCTGCCATCCAGGAGGAGTGGCCTGCCCCTGACACCCACGCCAAACGGCTCAGGGGCTGGCTGGAGGAGAAGGCCGACGAGCTCAACGGCGACTCCGCGCCCGCCGAGGCGCGGGAGGCAGCTGCCGAGGACCGACCGCCGACTATTTCTTGAGCTGCTCGTAGATCCGCTTGCAGTCCGGGCACACCGGAGATCCCGGCTTCGCGGACTTCGTCACCGGAAACACCTCGCCGCACAGAGCGACCACGTGGGTGCCCTCCACCGCACTCTGGACGATCTTGTCCTTCTTCACGTAGTGGAAGACCTTCGGCGAGTCGTCATCTGTGCCGTCGTCGACGCGCTCGTCGGTCTCGGTGCGCTCGATGGTCTGGGTGTCCATGGCTTTCATTGTGCCTGGGATCGCAGAGGTAATAAACCGGACACTTCAACTCAGACCCAGGTGTGGAACAGTAGGAGGTATGAAACACGGCTCCGAGCTGAGTTTCGACGACGACGGTCGACCGGTGCTCATCACGCGCGCGGCGCAGCCCTATGAGGAGCAGCACCGCGAGCGGGTGCGCAAGTACCTCATAATCATGTCCTGGCGCATCCCCGCACTGCTCGGCGCCGCCATCGCGTACGGAATCTGGCACAACGGCTTGGTTTCGCTGGCGATCCTGGTGGCCTCCATTCCCCTGCCGTGGATCGCGGTGCTGATCGCCAACGACCGACCGCCGCGGCGGGCCGAGGAACCCCGGCGATACAAGGGCCAGGCGCGCATCCCCCTCTTCCCCACCGCCGAGCGGCCCGCGCTGGAGACTCGTAGCCAGCCCGCACCGCAACCGGAATCCACCGAATGGCAGCGCGATGTTCCGTGATGTGAGACTTCTTCGTCTATTCTCAGGAGAATCTCAGGTCGACGTCGGATAAGTGCAGGTCAGAAGGTGTGATACCGGCAACCGGCGGGAACTCTTCGAGGGACGGGAGCGTTGTAGCTCATGACAGTTCCGAGCAGAGCAGGAGGCCGTAATGGCAAACGCCACCGCAAGCCGCATTGACAGCGATCTGGATTCTCAGAGCCCAGCCGCCGATCTGGTGCGCGTGTATCTGAACGGCATCGGCAAAACCGCGTTGCTCAACGCCGCAGACGAAGTAGAGCTCGCAAAACGCATTGAAGCTGGGCTTTACGCACAGCATCTGCTCGATACCAAAAAGAGGCTCGGCGACAGCCGCAAACGGGAACTCGCAGCCGTGGTTCGCGATGGCGAGGCCGCACGCCGCCATCTCCTGGAAGCCAATCTGCGACTGGTCGTGTCGCTGGCGAAGCGGTACACCGGCCGCGGCATGCCGCTGCTCGACCTCATCCAAGAGGGCAACCTCGGACTGATCCGCGCGATGGAGAAGTTCGACTACGCCAAGGGATTCAAGTTCTCGACGTACGCCACGTGGTGGATCCGTCAGGCCATCACCCGTGGCATGGCCGACCAGAGCCGCACCATCCGGCTGCCCGTGCATCTGGTCGAGCAGGTCAACAAACTGGCTCGGATCAAGCGTGAAATGCACCAGAACCTCGGACGCGATGCCAGCGACGAGGAGCTGGCGGAGGAGTCCGGCATTCCGGCCGAGAAGATCGCCGACCTGCTGTCGCACAGCCGGGACCCGGTAAGCCTTGACATGCCGGTCGGCAGCGACGAAGAGGCCCCCCTCGGCGATTTCATCGAGGACGCCGAGGCGATGTCCGCCGAGAACGCGGTGATCTCCGAACTGCTGCACACCGACATCCGGCACGTGCTCGCCACACTCGACGAGCGCGAGCAGCAGGTCATCAGGCTGCGGTTCGGCCTCGACGACGGCCAGCCCCGCACCCTCGACCAGATCGGCAAGCTGTTCGGGCTGTCGCGCGAGCGGGTGCGCCAGATCGAGCGCGAGGTCATGGCGAAGCTGCGCCAGGGCGAGCGCGCAGAGCGCCTTCGCTCCTACGCCAGCTAACCCTGCTCAGACCCGTCCCCCAGTGATGCCCGCCGCGCCGCGGCGGGCATCACCTCGTCGGGAGTCAGCCCACCGGGATCAGCCGCGCGCCGCGGTAGGGATCACACTGTGTCGCCACTATGTTGCAGCCCAGTTCAGGCGCCATCACCGGTAGACTCGAGACGCAACGGAGGGCTGCGAATGAACGATTTGATCGATACCACCGAGATGTACCTGCGGACGATCTACGACCTCGAGGAAGAGGGCGTCGTACCTCTGCGCGCCCGAATCGCCGAACGTCTCGAGCAGAGTGGTCCCACCGTGAGCCAGACCGTGTCCCGCATGGAGCGCGACGGTCTGCTGCACGTGGCCGGTGATCGCCATCTGGAATTGAGCGACAAGGGCCGCGCTCTGGCCGTGTCGGTGATGCGCAAGCACCGCCTGGCCGAACGCCTTCTCGTCGACGTCATCGGACTGCCGTGGGAAGACGTTCACGCCGAGGCGTGCCGCTGGGAACACGTCATGAGTGAGGACGTCGAACGACGCCTTGTCCAGGTGCTCGACAATCCGACGACGTCGCCCTTCGGCAATCCCATTCCGGGACTATCCGAGCTCGGTGTCACGATGTCGGACTCGGACGACGTCAGCCTGGTACGGCTCACCGAACTGCCATCGGGCTTCCCCGTCGCGGTCCGCGTCCGCCAGCTCACCGAACACGTCCAGGGCGACGTCGAGTTGATCGCCCGACTCAAGGACGCGGGCGTGGTGCCCAACGCGCGGGTGACCGTGCAGGTCAGTGACCACGGCGGCGTGATGATCGTGATCCCCGGACACGAACAGGTCGAGCTTCCCCACCACATGGCCCACGCCGTCAGGGTCGAGAAGGTCTAACCCGCCCGCCTGCCCGGACCTTGGCGTGGTGGTAGGCGCACTCCGAGCCGTTTGGCCAGGCGATATCCGGTCTGCGCGAGTTCCCTGATCTGATCGGGCCGCATGCCCGACTGCAGTGCCTGGTCGAGCATGCGTGCCATGCGATGGCGCTCGTCGCTGCGCAGTGCGGCTTCCAGTGACACGCCCGCGAGCGGCCCATCACCACGTGCGTAAGCCGAGAAGGCAAGCAGCGTAAGCGCTTCCACTCGCCATGGGTCCGGCAACGTCCGGGCCAACAGCGCCCACAACGCCTCCGCGCGGTCAGCCTCGCGCCCGACCGCCAGGGCGTACAACGTGTCGCGGACGCGCGGATCGGTGATCCCGCATCCGAGCTGGGCCAGGTCGTCCCCTTCCGGGATCAGACCCTCGGAGAGCCCACGCGCCATCGCCAGGGCGTGCTGCACGTCACCGCGCGCGTCGGCATCCGGCCGCAGGTCCCCGTCGTGCTCGGCGTGCAGCATCACCGCGCGCAGCGCCTCCGTGCGCGTGGGATCGGTCGTGGCGATGACCTCCTGCAACTCGGCGCGTCGGGTGTAGAGCCGACGTCCGTCGAGCACCGCGGCGGCAGCCATGGGAGACGACATCGGGTCCTCGATGGTCCCCGCGCCGGGATCGCCGCCAACGCTGTGCCAACGGCCGCCTGCCTCCAATCTGTCGACGACGTGAGCGGCGAGCAGCTCGATGGACCGCGCCTCCAACTCCTCCTTCAGGGTGGCGGCCAGCAGCCGATGCTCGTCGAGGCACATGCGGCACGACGCACCGTCGTCATCGACGATCACCGCGATGGCCCCGTCGGGGGCGCTGGCCGCGGCGACGTCCGCCATGTGCGCCACCGAGTCGAGTAGCTCCTCCGAGAGGTCGACGCGCATGACGCAGCCCAGTTCGCCGTCCTCGACGGTGACGAGCACCAGCGAATCCTCGGGGACGAAGCCGAGTACGGCGGGAAGCGCGGCGATCAGCGTGGCGGGTCTGTTGAGGTGGAAGTCGGATGCTCTGAAAGTCGTCATGGGCAGAACCTCTCAGCACCGACTCTCAGGATTGATCGCCAGGCGTCCACGGCAACGTCATCTGTGGATGAAGCGCGATCTGGGGATGACGGTCGATGTTCACGCGCTATTGACGTACTCGGCATGCAAGATGACGCCAGGCGGCGTACACCTGTTCCTCATGGGTTCCATGCAGGAATACGACCTCGTCGTCATCGGCTCCGGTCCCGGTGGGCAGAAGGCCGCCATCGCCGCCGCCAAACTCGGCAAGTCCGTCGCCGTCATCGAACGGGGTCTCATGCTCGGCGGCGTCTGCGTGAACACCGGAACCATCCCGTCGAAGACGCTGCGTGAAGCCGTCGTCTACCTCACCGGCATGAGCCAGCGTGAGCTCTACGGCGCCAGCTACCGAGTCAAGGAGAAGATCACCCCCGCCGACCTCCTGGCCCGCACACAGCACGTCATCGGCAAGGAAATCGACGTCGTGCGCTCGCAGTTGATGCGAAACCGGGTCGAGCTCTACGTCGGGCACGCCCGCTTCATCGACGCGCACACCGTGTCGGTGGAAGACCCCAACCGGGCCGAGAGCATCTCCGTCACCGGCCACAACATCGTCATCGCGACGGGCACCAAACCGTTGCGGCCGACGGGCGTGGAGTTCGACGAGTCGCGGGTGCTCGACTCCGACGGCATCCTGGATCTCAAGACCATTCCGACGTCGATGGTGGTCGTCGGCGCCGGGGTGATCGGCATCGAGTACGCGTCCATGTTCGCCGCGCTCGGCACCAAGGTGACCGTCGTGGAGAAGCGCCCGACGATGTTGGACTTCTGCGATCCCGAGATCGTGGAGGCGCTGCGCTTCCACCTGCGCGACCTTGCGGTCACCTTCCGCTTCGGCGAGGAGGTCACGGCCGTGGACGTCGGGTCCTCCGGCACCGTCACGACCCTCGCGAGCGGCAAGCAGATTCCCGCGGACACCGTGATGTACTCCGCGGGTCGCCAGGGTCAGACCGAACACCTGGACTTGGAGGCCGCCGGGCTGGAGGCCGACAACCGGGGCCGCATCTTCGTCGACGACGACTTCCGCACCAAGGTCGACCACATCTACGCCGTCGGCGACGTCATCGGATTCCCCGCCCTGGCGGCCACGTCGATGGACCAGGGCAGGCTGGCGGCCTACCATGCGTTCGGCGAGCCGTGCAAGGGCATGACGGAGCTGCAGCCGATCGGTATCTACTCCATCCCCGAGGTGTCCTACGTCGGCGCCAGCGAGGTGGACCTCACCAAGGACTCCATCCCGTACGAGGTGGGAGTGTCGCGCTATCGGGAGCTTGCCCGCGGCCAAATCGCGGGCGACTCCTACGGCATGCTCAAGCTGTTGGTGTCCACCGAGAACCTCAAGCTGCTTGGCGTCCACATCTTCGGCACCAACGCCACCGAGATGGTGCACATCGGCCAAGCCGTGATGGGCTGCGGTGGCACGGTCGAATACCTGGTGGACGCGGTGTTCAACTACCCCACCTTCTCCGAGGCATACAAAGTGGCTGCACTGGACGTGATGAACAAGTTGCGGGCCCTCAGCCAGTTCAAGGCCTGATCAGCAGTCGTCCTCGAACGCGCTCGGCGCGTCGTCGGCCGGGCCACCTGCCTCGGCCCGCGCCACCAGTTGCTTGGCGGCGTCGTCGAAGGGCGGGGCATAAGAGATGTTCTCCTCGCAACCGCCACCTTCCAGCCCTCCCGTGACGCCGACCACCGTCGAGCCGGACAGCCACGGCGATCCACTGGTGCCATCGACCAGACCGGCGCACCGGATCGCCGGATACCCGTGCTCGAGAGCAGTCATGTGCGCCGTGCAGCCGACGGGCGCTCCCCCGACACCCAACGCGTAGCCCGTCACGACGACGTTCGTCCCGACTTGTGGAGTCGACCCGATCGTGAATCCTCCGCCGACTGCAGCCTCGACCGAGCCGCCACCCTGGCGGCTCACCCTGGCGACGGCGAAGTCGGCCATCGGATCCTGGGTCGACACCCAGCGGGGGTCCAGGTACACCGCGTCGATGTGCCAGAAGTCTTGTGGCTCAGCACTTTCTGCGAATGCTGGCACGAACGAGGCATCGATGCCGTCGGCCATGCAGTGTGCCGCGGTCAAGATCAGATCGCCCGTCGCCGAATGCAGCACCGAACCGGTGCACGTGTGCAACGACTGCCCGCCCAGAAAAATCGCCCCGACCCGTGGGTCCGGTTCCACCGGGTCGGCCGTCGCCGTCGCCGTCGCCGTCACCGAAGCCGAGGCCGACGGCAAGGGCACCGAGGAGGACGTCGAGGGCTTCGCCTGCGGTGCGGCGGGGTCACCGCACGACGTGGCCATGGCCGCGATCGCGGCGAGCAAAACGACCCCGGCGCGGCGCATGACCACCGATCTTGCCCGAAGAAGCCGGACGCGGCAGCGGGTGACGGAATGCACCCGCGGCGGCAACGTGTTCCACCGTTGCGTGGGGCCGTGCTGGCAGAAACCTCGAGGTGCGGGACACTGGAAGTCACGAGGAGGCGAGGCAGAATGCCTGATTACCCAGAAGGCCCGGGACAGCACTACCAACCCGAACAGACCGGGATCTATGAGCTGGAGTTCCCGGCACCCCAGTTGTCGTCCGAAGACGGCCGCGGACCGGTCATGATTCATGCGCTCGAGGGCTTTTCCGACGCAGGCCATGTCATCAAGATCGCCGCGACGCACCTCAAGGACACGCTGGACACCGAGCTGGTGGCCTCGTTTGCGATCGACGAGCTACTCGACTACCGGTCACGTCGACAACTCATGACGTTCAAGACCGACCACTTCACGCATTACGACGATCCCGAGCTCAATCTCTACGCGCTGCACGACAGCGTCGGCACGCCGTTCCTGTTGCTGGCCGGCCTCGAGCCCGATCTTCGGTGGGAACGGTTCATCACCGCCGTGCGACTGCTGGCCGAACGGCTGGGCGTGCGGCAGGTGATCGGCCTCGGCACCATCCCCATGGCGGTACCGCACACCCGCCCGGTGACCATGACGGCTCATGCAGCCGACAAGGAGCTGATCGCCGACCACCAACCGTGGGTGGGCGAGGTACAGGTTCCTGCGAGCGTCTCGAACCTGCTGGAGTACCGCATGACACAGCACGGCCACGATGCGGTCGGCTTCACCGTTCACGTGCCCCACTA
>JAOPWT010000185.1 GCA_025965555.1 Mycobacterium sp. | reverse complement strand
GGCCAGCTCCCCGGCGTTCAACGGGCGTGCCGAATCGGCCAGGGCATGAAGGATGTTCGCCGCGTTGGTAACAGCGCGGATCCGTCGCGGGGGCTGCTCGGTCGATTCGCTCGCCTCAGAAACCATGGTCGTAGCGTACAGCTACACCGTGTTTGTCCTCGCTATTGAGGTGGGGTCACACCGGTCCCTACTGTGTGACGGAGGTCGCTGGCGCCAGGACGTCCAGCACCGCCCACGACGCGGGCGCGAGCCGGACGGCGGCACATCGATTCACCGCAGATGAAAGGGAGAAACCTTGAGACTCAAGGACAAAGTGGCAATCGTGACCGGTGGGGCGTCGGGCATCGGCCGCGCCACCGCACGCCTCTTCGCGTCCGAGGGAGCGAAGGTCGTTGTCGCCGACCTGTCGGCCGACGCCGCGCAGGACGTTGCACGCGAGATCGAATCCGACGGTGCTCAAGCACTGGCCGTCGCCACTGATGTCGCCGACGCGGCGAGCGTGCAGGCCATGGTGGAGCAGACCGTCGACCGGTTCGGACGCATCGACGTGCTGTTCAGCAACGCGGGCTACGGGTTCGCGGGGTCGGTGGTGGACACCGAGGTCGACGCCTGGGACCGCGTGATGGCCGTGAACGGCCGAGGCGTCTACCTCTGCGCCAAGTACGTTGTTCCACACATGGTCGCCGGCGGTGGCGGGTCCATCATCAACACCGCTTCCACCGGTTCGGTGGTCGGCATCCGCGAGCGTGCCGCCTACTGCGCCTCCAAGGGTGCGGTGTCGTCGCTGACCCGCTGTATGGCCGTGGACCACGCCGCCGACAACATCCGGGTGAACGCCATCTGCCCCGGCACCATCGACTCGCCGTACCACGACGCCATCGCGGCCAAAATTGATGACCCGCAAGCATTTCGCGTTCAGCTGGCCGCACGGCAGTTACTGAACCGGTTGGGCGCGCCGGAAGAGATCGCCTCGGCGGTGTTGTTCCTGGCCAGCGACGAGGCATCCTTCGTGACGGGTGCGCTGTTCCTGGTCGACGGAGGGATGACCGCCGTATGACCCCCACAGAGGAGCAGGTTTTCGATGTCGTGGTTGTCGGCGGGGGCGGTGCGGGGCTGGCGGCGGCCGTGGAAGCCGCCGAGGCTGGAGCGCGCACCATCGTCCTCGAGAAGTGCCCCGTGGTGGGAGGCACCACCGGCCGGTGGTCGGTGGGGTCGATTTCTGCGGCCGGAACCAACGTGCAACGCCGCGCTGGCATCGTCGACACCCCCGAAGGGTTCTTCGCGGACCTGCCGCTGTTCGCCGAGGGGATCGAGGACCGCGACAACTTGGCTCTGCGCCGGGTGCTCGCAGAGGAGAGCGGACACCTGGTGGACTGGCTGGCCGACATGGGCGTCGAGTTCTTTGGGCCGTTCCCGGAACCGCCCCACAGCCAGCCGCGCATGCACAACGTGCTGCCGCATTCCGGCGCGTACTCGCGGACCCTGGCCAAGGAAGCCCGGCGCCGCGGTGTGCAGATCAAGACCGGGGCGTGGGTGCGTGGATTGCTCACGGACGACGGACGAGTCACCGGTGTGCGGGTGGACGTCGAGGGCCGGACCGAGGCCTACGGGGCGGCCCGCGGGGTGATCCTGGCTGCCGGCGACTTCAGCAACGATCCCGAACTCAAGCGCGAGCATTTGGGGGAGGCGGCGGCCTCGATCGCCGCACCCAACCCGTCCAGCACCGGAGACGGCCACAAGATGGCGGTGTCGGCGGGCGCCCGAATCGTCAACGGCGATCTGGCGCTGGGGCCGGAAGTCCGGTTCATCGCACCGGCGCGCAAGCACCTGCTGGCATACCTGCCGCCGGTACGGCCAATCGCCCGGTTGCTCAAGATCGGTACCCGCATCGCTCCGCCGCCGATCTTCCGTCGGGTCATGATGCAATTTCTCACCACCAACCTGGCTCCCAGCGCCGGATTCATGCAGCGCTCCGGGGCTCTGGTCGACGGTCGCGGAACGCTGATCCCGCGGGGGCAGTCGGTGGCCGACTCGATCGCCGCGGCCGGCGACGCGTACTTCATCCTGGACGCGGCTGCGGCGCAACAGTTCTCCGAGTGGCCGAACTTCGTCTCGACAGCTCCCGGCATCGCATACGCGTATCTGCCGGACTATCGCGACAACCGCAAGGACGTCTACAAGTCGGCGCCCACACTGCCGGAGTTGGCGGAGGCGATTGGGGCAAATGCGGGCGAGCTGCTGGAAGCCGTTGCCGCACACAATGAAAACGTCAGCGGACTCGACGGTGAGGATGCCCCGGCGCCGGTGCGCAGCGGGCCCTTCATCGCGGTGGGTCCGGCGCGGGCCTGGATCGTCATCACCGACGGCGGCCTGGCAGTGACGGAGCAGATGGAAGTCACCGACGCCGCTGGCACACCGATCGACGGTCTGTTCGCCGCGGGGTCGACAGGCCAGGGCGGCGTGCTGCTCGAATGCCACGGCACCCACGTCGGCTGGGCCATGGTGTCGGGCCGCATCGCCGGCCGCGCAGCGGCTGCCGGCACAGCCCATCGTTTTGACTCAACGAGGAGGAACAGATGAGCAAGGAAGCCAAGACACTCGCGGTAGGTGAGGCGGTACGCGAGCAATCGATCTGGCGGGTGGCTACCGCGGCCTTCGTCGGCACGCTGGTGGAATGGTACGACTACTACATCTACGGGACGGCGGCGGCGCTGATCTTCAGCGGCCAGTTCTTCCCCGACGTCGATCCGACGACGGCGCTGATCGCGTCGTTCGCCACCTTCGGCGTCGGGTTCCTTGCCCGACCGCTCGGTGGCCTGTTCGCCGGCCACTACGGTGACCGCATCGGCCGAAAGTCCATGCTGATCTTCACGCTCAGCCTCATGGGTGTGTCCACCGTGCTCATCGGTCTGCTGCCGAGCTACGCCCAGATCGGAATCTGGGCGCCGATTCTGCTAGTCGTGCTGCGTCTGGCCCAGGGGTTCGGTGTAGGCGGCGAGTGGGGTGGTGCGGCCGTCATGGTCGTCGAGTACGCGCCGGTGAAACGGCGCGGCTTCTTCGGCGGCCTTCCGCAGGCCGGCAACGTGGGCGGATTGGTCTTGGCCACCGGCATTTTCGCCATCGTGTCGCTGCTGCCCGACGAGGATCTACACGCCTGGGGTTGGCGCATCCCCTTCCTGTTCAGCGCCGTGCTGATCCTGGTCGGCCTGTATATCCGCTCCAAGGTGCAGGAAACGCCCTCGTTCCGGACCGCCGAGAACGACAACGCCACACACAAGCTGCCCATGGCGGCCGCGTTCCGCGACTACAAGCGGGAGATCTTGCTGGCCATCGGTGCCGCGGCGACGGTGTTCTCGGGCAGCTACCTGGCCATTACCTACGTCGTGTCTTATGCCACGCACAGTGTCGGTATGAAGTCCTCGACGGTGCTGACCGGTATCACCATCGCCGCGTCGGTGGCGTTCTTCTGCTGGCCCGCCTCGGGCTGGCTGTCGGACAAGGTCGGCCGCCGCCCGATGATGCTCAGCGGTGCCGTGTTGATTCTGGCGCTGGCGTTCCCCTTCTTCTGGTTGGTCAACACCGGAAGCACGGGCCTGACGTGGATCGCCATCGTCGCGCTCTACGGCGTGGCCGTCGGTCTGATCGCGGGTGTGCTGCCGTCGTTCTTCTCGGAGTTGTTCGACACCCGCGTGCGCTACACCGGAGTGTCGATCGCCTACCAGGCGCCGGCCGTTCTTGTCGGTGGTTTCACCCCGATGATCGCCACCTGGCTGGTGGCCCAAGCCGGCGGCCAGACTTGGAGCGTCTCGCTCTACATCTCGGCGATCGCGGCAGCGAGCTTCATTTGCCTCTTGATGGTCAAGGAGACTCGTGGTGTCGACATGGATCGCGTTGATGTGATCCGCAGTTGAGTGATCCGCAGTTGAGTGATCCGCACGGATCATCAACCCCTGGTGCCTGTTCAAGTTGACATGAGCACCAGGGGTGGTGCGGACAGCATCACATGTGCTTCACGTCGACCCGTTTCCGGCCAAACCGCGAACGAATGCCGTTGTGGGTGAACTCAGCCTTGATGCCGCTCTTGGCGATCGGGCTTGTCCGGACGCAAAGTCACAAGCGAGCGGAGGCGGTGCTCGCCGGCGTCGACACGGTCCGCGTAGAGCAGATCATCCAGTACGCGGCGCAATAGTCCAATAGCTTGGGGCCATAGCGATTTCCGGAGAACACTGCTTGACGACAGCCGCACCGACACGCGAACCGGAAGTGCGAAACCGACACTGATCCAGTTCGCGCCGCCGCGTCAGATGGGCTGTCTGGCCTTCGCGAACTGGGCCACTATTGCGGCGCAGAAAGCCGGTAGGTCGTTGGGGTGATCGACTGGGGACGAATTGACGATCGATCACGACCTCCTCATCGACGACGTCCGCTCCCGCTCGCCGGAGGTCAGTTCGGAGGCTCGGCCATGACGTCATCCTCACTCCCGCGATGACGTCCGCTTCAGCAAGAGTCCACGGACCGTGGCAGATCACTCCGATCGGTTTGCCGGTGTCCGCGAATGCCTTGACGAAGCCGACCGCGTCG
>JAOPWT010000173.1 GCA_025965555.1 Mycobacterium sp. | reverse complement strand
GCCATCCCGGCCCGTTGGATCCGATCGGGCCCGAGCCGCCGACGGTCTACACCTCGGCGCCGAAGCCACCGCCGCCGGAGAACGCCGTCAAGTTCACGAAGGCGGCCGCACTCTGGTCGTCGTTGATCGTCGGCTTCCTCATCCTGATCGTGCTGCTCATCTTCATCGCACAGAACACCGAGTCGGGAACGTTCCACTTCCTGGGCTGGTCGTGGAGCCTGCCGCTCGGCGTCGCTCTGCTGGCGGCGGCGATCCTCGGTGGCGTCATCACCTTCCTGGTCGGCGCCGCACGCATCGTCCAACTACGCCGGGCGGCCAAGAAGAACTTCAAGGCCGCGCTAAAGGCCAGCTAGCTCGGCAAGTCCTGCCGCGACCAGCGGGGCGACGGCTTCGCCGACCTTGTCGCCGTACTCCGAACCCTGCTGAATGTCGCCGCTCGCGGCTCCGCTACCCATCCTGTCGCGGAACTGGATACCTGCGGCGATGATGGCGAGCTTGAAGTACGCCAGCGCCATGTAGAACTCCCAGTGGTCCAACGGCACGCCGGCTGCAACCGAATACCGTTGGGCGAGTTCGTCGGCCGACGGAATCTGTGGTGAGGACCACGCCGCGTTCGCATGCACCATGTCGAACATCGGATGACGGTACACACACATCAGCGCGGCGTCGCTGAGGGGATCGCCGAGCGTCGACATCTCCCAGTCGAGCACGGCCCGCACCTTGGTCGCGTCGACGGCATCGAGCATCGTGTTGTCGATGCGGTAGTCGCCGTGCACGATCGATGTCCGACTCTGTGGCGGCAGCGCTTCACCGAGGGCAGTGTGCAGCCTGCGCACGTCCGCGTCGCGCGGGTCGTCTTGCAGGCGCACCAGGTCCCACTGCCCGCCCCAGCGCCGTACCTGGCGCTCGAGGTAGCCGGTGGGCTTGCCGAAGTCGCCGAGACCGACGGCGTCCGGGTCCAGCGCGTGCAGGTCGGCCAGCACCTTGATCAAGGCGTCGACGCAGGCATTGATCGTGTCCTGGTCACCGAGTGCCGTCAGCTCCTCGGAGTAGCGCACGACCCGGCCCGGCACGAAGTCGACCATCTGGAACGGCGCACCGAGCACGGAGTCGTCGTTGCGCATCGTCACCGGGTGCGCGACGGGTACCGGGGTGTCCTCCAGGGCGGCCACGACCTTGTACTCGCGGGCCATGTCGTGGGCCGACGGTGTCAGTCCGTGCAGCGGCGGGCGGCGAAGCACCCACTTGGACGCCTCGTCGAACACCAGGAACGTCAGGTTGGACCGCCCGCCGGCGATCAGTTCTCCGCGCAGGTCACCCTGCCGTCGGACGCCGATCGACCGCAGATGCCGGTCCAGTGCGCCGAGGTCGAGTCCGTCCAGGGTAGAAGAGTCCGTTGCCACCGGACTTGTCTACCACTGCACGTTTCGCGGCAGCAGATCCCATACGTGCTCCACCGAGTTGATCCCCGCCACCGCGAGGCCCGTCCGCCGCGACGAGAGCAGCCTGGTGATCCCCGCGTAGTCGACCTGCACGCACAACAGCCGTGGCGTCTTCATGACCTCGTGCACGATCGCGTTGATCACTCCACCGTGGGTGAAGACCGCGACGGTCTCGTCGTGCTGCGCGGCCGCGACGACGTCGTCGATCCCTGCCTTGGCCCTGGCGATGAAGGCGTCCTCGTCCACGTCCCCCGGCAGGTGGCCGTCCATCAGGCGCTGCAGGTCTTCGTGCGAGGCCTCTTCGATCGGGGTGTAGTGCGCCAGGTCGACGTCGTACTCGCACAGCCGCTCATCGACCTCGATCGGGATCCCCAACGCATCCGACACCGGTTGACCGGTTTGGAAGGCCCGCCGCTGCGAGCTGCTGACCAGCCGCGAGATGGGGAACCGCTTCAACGCGTCGGGCAGGCGCCTCGCCTGTTCGATGCCCTCGGCGGACAGGTCGGGGTCCGAACCCCGACCGGCCTCGCTGCGGAGTGGTAGCGCATGTCGGACCAATAGCAGTTGCACCGTGACACCATATGGCTCGTGCGCGCGTTCGCTTGTCCGGTGTGTAGCGAGTTCGCCGCGTTCGAGTCCGACCGGTGCGCGAGCTGCCAGACGTCGTTGGGCCTTCCACCCGCGGGGTCCGGCAAGCTCGGCTTCGTCCATCGGGTGATTCGCGAGACGGCCCGCGCCGCCGAGGACTAGGACACGACATGGGTTATGCCGACGAGCTGTTCGACTTGACGGACCGGGTGGTGCTCGTCACCGGAGGAAGCCGCGGCCTGGGGCGCGAAATGGCGTTCGCGGCAGCCCAATCCGGGGCTGACGTCGTGATCGCCAGCCGCAATCTCGAGTCGTGTGTCGTCACCGCGGAGGAGATCTCGGCGTCGACGGGCCGCACCGCCTTCCCGTACCAGGTGCACGTCGGGCGGTGGGATCAGCTCGACGGGCTGGTCGACGCCACCTACGACCGGTTCGGCAAGGTCGACGTGCTCATCAACAACGCGGGCATGTCACCGCTCTACGAGTCGCTGACCTCGGTGAGTGAGAAGCTGTTCGATGCCGTCGTGAACCTGAACTTCAAGGGCCCGTTCCGACTCTCGGCGCTGATCGGCGAGCGCATGGTCGCGGCGGGCGGCGGCTCGATCATCAACGTCAGCTCCGCGGGCTCGTTGCGCCCGGCTCCCGACATGCTGCCCTACGCCGCGGCCAAGGCGGCGCTCAACGCGCTGACCGAAGGCCTGGCGAAGGCCTACGGCCCCACCGTCCGGGTCAACACGTTGATGGCAGGCCCCTTCCTCACCGACGTCAGCAAGGCCTGGGACCTCGAGGGCGACGAGAACCCGTTCCGGCACCTGGCGCTGGGGCGTGCCGGGCAGCCCGCCGAGATCATCGGTGCCGCACTGTTTCTGGCCTCTGACGCATCGAGCTTCACGACGGGTTCGATCCTGCGCGCCGACGGCGGCCTGCCCTAGTCGCCTCGCCCTCGCGGCTAGGGGGTGACGATGCCGAAGCTCGGGTCTGGCTTGTCGAGCACCCCCAGCAGCGACGCCATCGCGGTGGCGTCGCCGGCCATCTCCACCCCCGGCGACGTGGTGTCCCCGGTCGCGAACATCAGCAGCCGCAGCTTGTTCACCACCGTCACGGTCGCCGTCGCGGTCGCCGGGTCGGCGGCCACCTTGCGGTGGACCAGCACCCCGTTGCGCAACGTGAGCCGGTAGTTGGCGCCCAGATCGCTGAAGGTGACGTCGATGGCGAGCAGCAGGTCCCACGCCTTCGGCCCGTTGATACTGATCGCGAAGCTGTCGAACATCTGCTCGGGCGTCAGCTGCGACAACAGCGACAGCGAGGTGGTCTGCACCGGCGTGCCGAAGTTACCCTCGCGCAGCTCGGTGGCACCGGCCAGGAAGAAGTTGCGCCACGTCGCGTTTTCCGCTCCGTAGGCCAACTGCTCCAATGTGTCCGCGTACAGTGCCCTTGCGCCGCCGTGGTCTTCGTCGGTGAAGATGGCGTGGTCCAGTAGCGTTGCCGCCCAACGGAAGTCGCCCCCATTGAAGGCCGCCCGTGCGAGCTCGACGACGCGGTCAATACCGCCCATCGCCTCGACGTAGCGCGGTGCGATGGCCTCGGGCGGGTGCTGCCAAAGCCGGGCCGGGTTGCCGTCGAACCAGCCCATGTAGCGCTGATAGACCGCCTTGACGTTGTGGCTGACCGAGCCGTAGTAGCCATGCGTATGCCACGCCCCTTGCAGCGCCGGCGGCATCTGGAAGGTCTCGGCGATCTCGATGCCGGTGTGCCCCTGGTTGATCAGCCGCAACGTCTGATCGTGCAAGTACGCGTAGAGATCGCGTTGCAGTGACAGGAATTCGACGATGCGATCCTGACCCCAGGTCGGCCAGTGGTGCGACGCGAACACCACGTCGGTGCGGTCGGCGAACTTGTCGATCGCCTCGGTCAGGTAGCCCGACCACCCGTGGGGGTCTCGCACCAGGGCGCCGCGCAGCGTCAACAGGTTGTGCAGGTTGTGAGTCGCGTTCTCGGCCATGCACAGCGCCCGGTATCGCGGGAAGTAGAAGTGCATCTCGGCGGGCGCCTCGGTACCCGGCGCCATCTGGAACTCGATCTCGACACCGTCGACGGTGTGCGTCTCGCCCGTGGTGGCGATGTCGAGGGTGGGCACGATGATGGCCACCTCACCGGTCGATGGCGTCTGCCCGAGACCGCAGCCCACCTGGCCCCGCGGGCCGCGGGCCAGCACGGTGCCGTACATGTATGCGGCGCGACGCGTCATCGCCGTGCCCGCATAGACGTTCTCCTGGATCGCGTGTTCGGTGAAGCCCTCCGGCGCGATCACCGCCACCTTGCCCGCGTCGACGTCGGCCTGCGTGGTGACCCCGAGCACGCCACCGAAGTGGTCGACGTGGCTGTGCGTGTAGATCACGGCGACGACGGGACGGTCGCCGCGATGGGCGCGGTACAGACCGAGCGCGGCAGCGGCGGTCTCGGTGGAGACCAGCGGGTCGATGACGATGATGCCGGTGTCACCCTCGATGAAGCTGACGTTCGACAGGTCGAGGCCGCGAACCTGGTAGACACCTTCGACCACCTCGTAGAGTCCCTGCTTGGCCGCCAGCGTCGACTGCCGCCACAGGCTGGGGTGCACCGAGGTGGGCGCATCCCCCGTCAGGAAGCCGTAGACGTCGTTGTCCCACACCACGCGTCCGTCGGCGGCCTTGACGACGCAAGGTTGCAGCGCCGCGATGAATCCGCGGTCGGCGTCGGCGAAGTCGCGGGTGTCGGCGAACGGAAAGCCATCGAGGTGTTCGGTGTTGGCGGACTCGATGACGGCGGTGGGCGGCTTCTGATCCATTCCGCCGACATTGCCATCTGAGCACCCGCCCCGTAACCGATCGACACGATGTTCACTTCCACGTCAGCCGGTTCGCAAATGGTTGACTGTCGCCATGACCCGAACGTCGGCCAAGGGTGCGATCACCGTGTCGAGCGCCACCGCGATCGGCGTTGGCGGAATGATGGGCGCCGGTCTCTACACCCTTCTTGGGCTGGCCTCGACGACGGCGGGGGTGTGGCTACCCGCGGCGTTCCTGGTCGGTGGCGCCGTATCGGTCTTCAGTGTGTATTCCTACGCGAAGCTCGGCGCCAGGTATCCGAGCCGGGGCGGCGCCGCCCAGTTCCTGATCCGGTGCTTCGGGGACGGCGTGATCGCGGGCGGGCTCAACGTGTTTCAGTTCCTCGGCTGGATCATCGCGATGGCGCTGTACTGCGCAGGATTCGCGGGCTATGTCCGCGCGCTACTGCCATGGGAGACGCCGGATTGGTCGGGCAAGGTGATCGGCATCGCGCTGATCATCTCGGTCGTCCTGATCAATTCGGTGGGCTCCAAGCTGGTGGGTCGATCCGAATTGTTCGTCGTCAGCCTGGAATTGGCGATCCTCGTGGTGTTCGCCGTGTTCGGACTGATGAAGGCCGACCCCGCCCGCCTTTCCGACAACGGCGACCATCACTGGCTGGGCATCCTGTTCGCAGCAGGACTGCTGTACGTGACCTACGAGGGCTTCGGCGTGGTCACCAACTCCGCAGACGACATGGCGGACCCCGCCAAGGAGTTGCCGCGCGCCATGTTCACGGCCCTGGGTGTCGTCGTGGTGGTGTACGTCGTGATCAGCTCCATCGTGGTGATGACGCTGAGCCTGCCGTCGATGGACGCCAATCAGGGCCACGTCCTCTCGGAGGCAGGCGCCGCGGCGCTGGGACACGTCGGGTTCGTGGTGATCGGCGTGGCCGCCCTGCTGGCCACCGCGTCCGGGGTGAACGCGACGATGTTCGGTGATGCGAACCTGGCCTTCATGGTCGCGAAAGCTGGTGAACTACCAAGAGATTTCACGCGCGGGGTCTGGCGGGGCGGCAACGTCGGATTGCTCATCGCGGCGGTGTTGACGGCGCTGTTCGTGGTGTTCTTCCCGCTGGCGGCCGTCGGCTCGATGGCCAGCCTCGCCTTTCTGATCGTGTACGGCACCGTCAGCGCCGGGCATCTACGCGTCTACCGCGACACCGGCGCCCGCCGATGGCTGCTGATACTCGCCGTGGTGCTGAACGCCGCGCTGTTCGTGCTGCTGCTGGGATACACCGTCCACACCGGCCCGGCGAGCACGTGGATCACGCTGCTGGCGGTGCTGGTGTTGAGCTTCGTGTTCGAAGCCGTCTACCGCAGGCGCACCGGGCGCACGCTGAAGGTCCAGCCGGCCCCGGTCCCGGCGACGTAGGCCCGGGCGACGTAGGCGTGGGCCCTACGGACCCGGCACCCGCGGGCCGGTCGTCAGACGCGATGCAGCTCGACGCCCGACAGGACGGAGTCGGCGATGGTCGCCGTCATGTACGTGCAGAAGGGCTGCCTGCGCCGATCGGTGGGCGAGCCGGGGTTCAGCAGACGCAGTCCCGTGTCGGCGGTGGTGTCCCACGGAATGTGGCTGTGCCCGAACACCAGAACGTCGACGTCGGGGTAGAGCTTGGCCATCCGCTGCGTCCGGCCCGTCGAAGCGCCCGTCTCGTGCACGACGGTGAAGCGCAACCCCTCGAGCTCCACGTCGGCTCGTTCGGGCAGCCGCCGTCGCAGCTCGTCGCCGTCGTTGTTGCCCCAGCAGCCGACGAGCCGCTTGGCCTTGGCCTCGAGTTCGTCGAGAAGCGCAGGTTCCACCCAGTCACCGGCGTGCAGCACCACGTCGACCCGGACCACCTGCTCCCACACCGACGCGGGGAGGTCGCGGGCCCGCTTCGGCAGGTGAGTGTCGGCGATCAGCAACAACTCCACCCCGTCACGCTAGCCGTCGGACGCGAGACATCTCTACACGCGCTGCGGATATTGACGGTCGAGCTAAAATCTCGGCCGTCCCCTAGCAAATGATGGTTCGTTGCGATAGGAATGACATCGAGCTCTACCGTGGGGGATCGATGACGACACGATCGCGACGTGCGACGATCGGTGTGGCTACCGTCTCTCTGGTCGTGTTCGCGAGTTGGCTCGGTTTCGGGTGGGGTGGCCCGACGGCGTCGACGATCGTGACCAACAGCGGTGAGATCGCGAGCAGTGTCTTCGCCATGACCTGCGCTGCCATCGCTGCGCGCAATGCTCGCGGCAGCCAGCGGGTCGGCTGGATCTGCCTGACGGTGGGCGCCGCGGGCTGGGTGGCAGGCAACCTCTACTTGGCTGGTTTCGAAGCCGTCCCCCACCACGCGCCACGGGCCGGAACCATCGCCGACTTCGGATTCCTCGCCCTGCCGGTCGGTGCCTGGCTGGCCGCCCTCTTCGTGCCGACCCACCGGGGCGGTCGCTTCGGCCTTCGAATCCTCCTGGACGGCGTGATCGCGGCGACCTCGCTGTTCATGATCGCCTGGGCGCTGGTGCTGCGGCACGTCCTGGACGTCGGAGACGTCTCTGGCCCGTCCTTAGCCCTGGCCTTTGCCTACCCCGTTGCGGACATCGCGATGGTCACCATGGGGCTGCTACTTCTATCCAAGGCGCCCAAGGGTTTTCGGCTGATGCCCCTGCTCGTTACGGCGAGCATCACCGTGATCGCCGTGTCGGACGGATTCTCCATCTTCGTCACCGCGGGCGCTCTGGAGCCCACCTACCTCATCGTCGTCGGCTGGACGACCGGCATGTACCTGCTCGGTGTCGCCGCCCTGCACTCCAAATACGCCCCGCCGACGCACTTCGAGTCCCCGGGACCGCCCTTACAACGCTCGCTCTGGCTGCCCTACCTCCCGGTGCCGTTCGCCTTCGCCATCGGCACCCACGAACTGTGGCCAGACCGTGAGACCGCTCCGCTGCTCGCGGTCGGCGCGATGCTGGTCCTGGCCACGCTGATACGTCAGTTCCTCCTGCTCGACGAGAATCGCAGGCTGCTCGTCGCCGTCGCCGACGTCGCCTTGCGCGATCCGCTGACGGGCCTGGCCAACCGTGCCCTGTTCACCGACCGCCTGGCACACGCGATGCAACTCCGCGATCGCACCGGAGCACCCGTCGGCATACTCTTGGCCGACCTCGACGACTTCAAGTTGGTGAACGACAGCATGGGGCACCCCGTCGGTGACGATCTGCTGCGCAACGTCGGTGAGCGCATCCAGAACAGCATCCGGCCCGGCGATACCGTGGCCCGCCTCGGCGGCGACGAGTTCGCGATCCTCGTCGAGGACGCGCCGGCGATCGCCGAACAGATCGCCGAGCGCGTCGTCCGGGCGTTCGACGAGCCGTTCCAGATGGCCGGTCGCACGGTCTACATGCAACTCAGCATCGGCCTGGCCACGGCGGTCGGAAACGCCGACGTCTCAGGCGACGAACTGTTCAAGCGCGCGGACCTCGCCATGTACTCGGCCAAACGGGCACACGTCGGCGCGCGCACCTTCACCCCCGACATGCGGCGCGACGCCACCGAGTTGAATCTGCCCAGCCAGCAACAGAAGACGGGCCGTCGGGGTGGTGTCGCTCGCATCCAGTTCCTTGGCGACCTCCGCCGGGCCATCGACGAACGTGAGCTCGACCTGGTCTACCAACCAAAGTTCAGCCTGGCGACGGGATCCGTCGTCGGCGTCGAATCACTGATCCGCTGGCCACATCCGGAGTTCGGGCTGCTCGAACCCGCCGACTTCCTTCCGCTGGTTCGTGAGAACGGGTTGATGGAGGCCGTCACGGACCTCGTGCTCGAACGTGCTGTGGAGGACGCCGCAGGCTGGTTCGACGCGGGCATCAACCTGCCCGTCGCGATCAACCTGTCGGCACCGTCGTTGAACGACGAGACTCTGCCGGCACGCGTGTTGTCCGTACTCGCCGCCCATGGCATGCCACCGACCTCACTCACCGTCGAGATCACCGAGGATCTGTTGTTGGCCAGCGTCGTTCGGGCCAGAACCATATTGGACCGGCTGCGGGAGTCAGGTATCCGCGTGGCCATCGACGACTTCGGCAGCGGCTACGCCGCCATGACGTACCTCCACGAATTGCCCGTCGACGAGCTGAAGCTCGACCGCCAATTCATTGCACCGATCTTGCACGACGAACGTGCCGCCGCCATCGTCCGTTCCGTGGTCGAACTGGCGATCGAGTTCGGCCTGACCAGCGTCGCCGAAGGCGTCGAGGACAAAGCCACCGCGGAACTGCTCAAGTCATACGGCTGTGGCTTCGGCCAAGGCCACTACTTCAGCCCGCCCGTGCCCGCGCAGGCGATCCGGCTGGGCATCGGGCTCGCGACGCCCGACGACGGCCCCCTCATGCCGACTGAAGCAACTCGGCCATCTTGGGCATGATCACCTGGAGGCCCTTGAAGGGACGCATCATCACCTTGAACGAAACGATCTTCTCATCGTCGTTCCACGCGATCATGTCGATGCCGTTGACGTAGATCCCGTCGATCGTGGCGGCGAACTCCAGCACCGCCGAGCGTTCGCCAACCCACTCCTGGACATAGTGGAAGTCCGTGCCGCCGAAGAGCTTCGCCGCAGCCACCAGGTACGTCGTCGTCTTCTGGCGTCCCTTCTGCGGTGAGAACACCGCCGGTGAGTAGAAGACCGCGTCGTCGTCGAGCAAGGCCTCGAGTACGGCACGGTCATGGTCGCCGTCGATGAACTGGTGCCAACGCTCGATCACAGAGGATGTCATGTCCTCATCTTCGCAGTGCGAGGTCCTACTTCTTGCGCGCGCGGCGAATGAAGACGAAGCCGATCATGGCCAACGCGGCAGTGGGTGCCTGGGGAACCACCACCGTGTACCCGATGTCCTCGAGCAGGCCGAGTTCGATCGGACTCAAGACTCTCACGCCCAAACCCGTGTCCGTCTTGGCGTTCATCAGCTGTTGATTCGAACCGGTGAAGGTCGTGTCATCCAGGTGCGACATCGAGCTACCGCTTTCCCAGGGATTGGGCGTGTACAGCGGAACGAGTTGGCCGCCGTACGCGGCGACGGCGTTGGCTCCCCCGAAGTACAGTCCGCCGTTGGCGCCCGTCAGATTAGGATCCAACGCGCTGTTCCAGGCGTAGTCGGCGCCGATCGCTCTCGTCCCGTCGGCGGCGGTGATGAAGCTGGCGAACAGTGGCCATGCGGTGTTCGTGTTGGAGCCGGGCTGCGCTACGTAGGAGAGGAAGCCGAAGGAGTGAAGCAGCTCGTGCATCGCGGTGGACATGAAGTCGAAGCTGTCACTGCCGACGGTGTCGCCAAGAGCCCAGGAGCGCCCCCAGTTCCAGTCGATCTCACCGTCGGCCGCGGCACCGTTGGAGTCGACGCCGGACAGCAGCTTGTTCTGGACCACCGTCTGCCAGAAGCCCGCGGTGTTCGTGACGAGATCGCTCCCCGCCGCGGCGAGGAGACTCGTGGCGGGATCATTCTCGCCGGTGACGTCATAGTCGATGACGACCGGCGACGTGACGAGGAAGTACGAGGCAACGGAATTCGCCGCCGATTGCAGCGCATTGCGGGCATCGGTCGACCAGTAGTCGGCGCCGGTGGTGTAGTTGAACGCAAACTTGATCGCACCCTCGTTGACCAACGCGCCCGCCGCGGTGCCTTGGCCGCGGAACAAGTCGACCAGATTGACGTGCAGCCCGACGTCCTGGGCCATCACGACGAACGAGTCGACGCCCTCGAAACCGGTGCCAGGGGTGTAGGTGAAGGTGCCATCGGCATTGAGCTGCAAGCTGCCCGACGCCGGACCCTTCACCAACCGGTACACGATCGCATCGCCTTCGGGATCGACCGCATCGACGTGCCCGGTGACCAGCGCGTCCGACAGCCCGGTTACCGTGATCGGTGCCACCGTCGGCGCCAGGTTCAGGAATCCACGGCGCACCGTCCACAGTGCTCCCTCCAGATTCCACTTGAGCGCAGCGGGCACCGGTAACGAATCAATCCACCCCATGGACGAATTCGTCCACGCGGTGAGCTGATCGGCGATGACCTGCTTGCGCGCGTCTGCCGGGGCCGTGACCTGAAGCGCCCACGGAATCACCGGGTCGGCCGCGGCCACCGACGGCGACGGCGACG
>JAOPWT010000146.1 GCA_025965555.1 Mycobacterium sp. | reverse complement strand
CACCGGGTGAAAAGCGTTCGGCCTCGGTGTTGTCGGCGCCTTCGACGAAGATCGCGTCGGCCGGACATGCCCACGCGCAGAGTTCGCAGCCGATGCACTTCTCCAGGCCGTCCTCATACCGGTTGAGCTGGTGGCGGCCGTGATAACGCTTGGCCGTCGGGCCGGGCTTCTCCGGGTACTCCTCGGTGATGGGCTTCTTGAACATCGTCTTGAACGTCACGCCGAAACCGGCGATGGCATCGATGAGGTGCGGCCGCTTAGGCATCAGCAGGCTCCTTCGCAGGAATGGGCGGTACGGGGAACGCCCCTGGCGCGGTCGATGGTGGGTCGGCGAGGCGCTGGGGACGGGTCTGGTTGTGCCGCAACGTCCGCCAGAGGTAGACGACCAGCAGCACACCGACGAACGCGCTGGTGGCGATCAGGACCACGGCCAGACCGTCGTAACCTTGGCCGCGCAGGGTCCGGACGACGGCGACCGTCATGATCCAACCGAGCGAGATCGGGATGAGGATCTTCCAGCCCAATCCCATGAACTGGTCATAGCGCAGACGCGGCAGGGTGGCGCGCAGCCAGATGAACATGAACAGGAACGTCCAGACCTTGGCGACGAACCACAGCAGCGGCCACCAGCCGGAGTTGGCGCCGTCGATCATGTTGAACGGCCACGGCGCCTGCCAGCCGCCGAGGAACAACGTCGTGGCGAGGGCAGCGACGGTGGTCATGTTGACGTACTCGGCGAGCATGAACATCGCGAACTTGAGCGACGAGTACTCGGTGTGGAATCCGCCGACCAACTCGCCTTCTGCCTCGGGCAGATCGAACGGCGCGCGGTTGGTTTCACCGACCATCGAGATCACGTAGATCACGAATGAGGGCAGCAGCAGGAACACGTACCAGAGACCCTGCTGCTTCGCGACGATCTCGGAGGTGGACATGGTGCCCGAGTACAGGAAGACGGCGGCGAAGCACAGTGCCATGGCGATCTCGTAGGAGATCACCTGCGCGCTGGAGCGCAGTCCACCAAGCAGGGGATAGGTGGATCCGGAAGCCCAGCCCGCCAAGACGATTCCGTACACGCCGATGGACGTCACGGCCAGCACGTACAGCACGCCGACGGACAGATCGGTGAGTTGCAGCGGCGTCTGGTGGCCGAACACGCTCACCATGCCACCCATCGGGATGACGGCGAACGCCATGATCGCGGGGACGACGGCGATGACCGGCGCGGCGAGGTAGATCGGTTTGTCGACGGCCGCCGGAATGAGACCTTCCTTGAGTGCCAGCTTGACGCCGTCCACCAGGCTCTGCAGCATGCCGAAGGGCCCAACGCGGTTGGGGCCGTAGCGCATCTGCATCCGGCCGAGGACCTTGCGCTCGACGAGGATCGCGACGAGCACCGTCAGCAGGCAGAACACGAAGACGAACAGCGCCTTGAGAATGACCAGCCACCAGGCGTCATGGCCAAAGGACGACAGATTGGGATACGTCATGCCTGCTCACCTCCGGCCGAGATGGCTACCGTGGCACCCGGCGAGACGCCGAGTGCGGTATTCACCCGGGAACCAATCGAATTGAGCGGCACCCACACCACCCCGTCGGGCATGTCGGTGATCTCCAGTGGGACGGTGATGCGGCCCTGGAGGGTGGCGAGGGTGACCGGTTGTCCGTCCTGAGCGCCGATCTCGGCGGCGGTCGAGGGCGACAGCCGCGCGACCGTAGGCCGCGCGGTGCCCGCCAGGTATGGCTCACCGTCCTGGAGGCGCCCGGCGTCGAGCAGCATCCGCCAGCCCGCCAGCACGGCGCGCCCCGGGGGAGTGTCCTCCGGTTCGGGGACGGGTACGTTCGGCGCTGCGGCCGGCGCGCCCTGCCAATTACCGAGCCGGTGAAGTTCGGCACGGGCGGCGGCCGCGTCGCGCAGTCCCAGGTCGACGCCGACCTCCTCGGCGAGTGCGGCGAGCACGCGGGAATCGGAGGTGGCGTTGGGCGGCAGTGCAGGCTCGAAGGACCGTTGGCGGCCTTCCCAGTTGACGAACGTGCCCGACTTCTCGGTGACGGGGGCAACGGGGAACACCACGTCGGCGCGCCCACTGATCGCGCTGTGACGCAGTTCGAGGCTCACGACGAACGGTGCGGCGTCCACGGCCGCCAGCGCCGCCATCGGGTCGGGCAGGTCGTCGACTTCGACGCCACCGACCAGTAGTGCGCCCAACGATCCGTCGACGGCCGCCGCGACGATTCCCGACGTGTCCCGGCCGGCGTCGGTCGGGAGTTCGTCGACGTGCCACGCGGTGGCGACTTCGGCGCGGGCGGCGGCGTCCGACAGCGGTCTGCCGCCCGGCAGGAGATTCGGCGCCGCACCGGCTTCCAAAGCGCCACGCTCACCGGCTCGCCGGGGAATCCAGCCGAGCCTGGCACCCGTACGCTCGACGAGTCGCAGCACCGCGGAGTAGGCCCCTGCCGAACCCGCGAGTCGTTCGCCGACCAGGACGAGCGTCCCCGCGGTCACATCGTCGCCGAGTGCATCGAGCGCGGCGGCCTCTGCGCCGGGCGCGGCGGCGATCAACGTGCCACCCATCTTCTCGAGGCCCCGCGTAGCGAACGGCGCGATCGAGGTCACCTTCAGTCCGCGTTTGCGGAACGCCTTGCGCAGGCGGAGGTAGACGATCGGCGATTCCTCTTCCGGCTCGAAACCGACCAGCAGCACCGCGGCCGCGGCCTCGACGTCGGCATAGGTGACGACCACGGGCCGTCCCGCGACGGCCGCCGCGAGGAACTGCGCCTCCTCGTCGGAGTGCGCGCGGCTGCGGAAGTCGATGTCGTTGGTGCCAAGCACGATTCTGGCGAACTTGGCGTAGGCGTAAGCGTCTTCG
>JAOPWT010000133.1 GCA_025965555.1 Mycobacterium sp. | reverse complement strand
TCTAAGCTTAGGAGTCGACGATCACTCCAGGTAAAGCCAGTGCTCACCGGTTGGCGGCTCGATGATCAGCGTCCCGCTCGAGAACCAAGATCCCCGTCAAGAACACGCCGATCGGTTCCCATTAGGTACGGCAGGCAGGAGCGAAGCGACCCGGGACCATTAGGCGCGGCGGCGGACCCTCGTCGCACCCTATGCCTCGGTCGCGGCTTGGCCCAGCACGCGACGGTGGAAGACCAGATCCCATGCCGTGTCCATGGCCGTGGCGATCGCGCCGACGAGGACCGCGTCGTCTCCCAGATGTCCCCCCACGATGTCGGGCACCAACGGGATCGTCTCGGCGAGTTCTTGGCGCATCGGACCGGCAAGCAGGTCGGCGTTGCGGCCGATACCGCCTGCGAGCACGATCAGACCGGGGTCGAGCACGGCGGTCACCGCCGAGACCACCCTGGCCAGCTTCGAAGCCTCATCCGCGACCACGCCCAGCGCGCGTTCATCGCCCTCGCGAGCACTGTCGAAGACCGCCTTCGCCGTCGGCAGGCTCAGTCCCGCGTCGCGGGCAGCCGCCACGACCGCGTCGCCCGCGGCGACCACTTCCAGCGGACCCGGCCGGTGTGCTGCCACCCCCGCAGGAACCTGGCCGTAGGGCAGGTCCCCGATCTCGCCTGCCGCACCGTGCGCGCCGCGAAACAGGCGGCCGTTGATCAGGATTCCCATTCCGATGCCCGTACCGACGGTCAGGCACGCCACCACGTCGACGCCTCGCGCTGCGCCCCGAGCGTGCTCGCCGACCGCGCACAGGTTGGCGTCGTTCTCGACGATCACCGTCGAGCCATGGGCCGCCAAAAGGGTCACGAGTTCGTGCAACAGGCCGCGTCGCTCCCAGCCGGGGAGGTTCGGCGCCCGGTGGACGGTGCCCGACGCGACGTCGGGAATTCCCGGCGTGCCGAGGACGGTGACCACGATGTCGGTCGCGGCGAGACCGGCCTCGCGGACGGCGCGGTCGACGGATTCGTTCACGGTGCGCAGCAGCATGGTTCCCGAGCGGCTGCGATTCGACTGTTCGACGCGTGCGACGACGGTCCCGTCCAGATCGGCGACCGCGACGTGCACCACCCGCCTTCCGACGTCGACGCCGACGATGAACCCGGCGTCCGGTGCCGTGCGGTAGACGACGGCAGCTCTGCCGGGGCGATCCGCGCGACGACCGATCGCACGTACCAACCGGTGTTGTTCCAGATCCAGAAGTGCCTGCCCGACCGTCGGTTTGGAGAGGCCGGCGTCGTAGGCGATCTCGGGGCGGGTCGCCTCGCCGTGCTCGCGCAGCCTGTTCAGCACCAGCCGTTGGTTGAGGGCGCGCATGTTGGCCGGAGTTCCCGCCTGCGGTGCAGCCTGACCCACGACCGCCACCTCCGTTCTGTTCGGCACCAGAGTTTACGAACGAACTCTTCCACACCGGTGAGTTATATGTTAAGAAACTTTCCTAACAAACTAACGAAGGAGGGGGTGCATCGTGAGTTCACCCACCGGCCCGTCGCAAGCCGCGGCGTCCCCGCAGCTGGCGCTCGAGCGCCAGATCGGCCCGCTTCAGGCGACGGCGATCAACATGACCCAGATGTGCGGTATCGGTCCGTTCGTCACGATTCCCGCCATGGTCGCCACGATCGGCGGCCCGGAAGCCATGTTCGGCTGGATCATCGGCGCCATCCTCGCCCTCGCCGACGGTCTCATCTGGGCCGAGCTCGGCGCCGCCATGCCCGGCGCGGGCGGCACGTACATCTACCTTCGCGAGGCCTTTCAATACCGCACCGGACGCCTCATGCCGTTCCTCTTCGTGTGGAGCGCGGTGCTCTTCATTCCGCTCATCATGTCCACCGGGATCATCGGTCTAGTCCAGTACCTCGGCTATCTGATTCCCGGCGTCACGTCCGACTCCGGAAACACCGCGCTGGGCAAGGTGATTGGCGTCGGCATCACGCTGGTGATCATGGCGGCGCTGTTCCGCAAGATCGGTCAGATCGGCAAGCTCACCACGGTGCTGTTCGTGGTGATGCTGGTCGCGGTGCTCGCCACGATCGTCGCGGCGTTCTCGCACTTCAGCGGTGCTCAGGCATTCGCCTTCACCCCAGGCGCATTCGGCGGGCACGGTACGTTCTGGGCCGGCTTGGGGGCAGGGCTGATCATCGCCATCTACGACTACCTCGGATACAACACGACCGCCTACCTCGGCGCGGAGATGCGCGATCCCGGCCGAACCATTCCGCGGTCCATCGTCTTCTCGATCGTCGGCATCATGAGCCTCTACTTCCTGCTGCAGGTCGGCGTTCTCGGCTCCATCCCGATCGACCAGATCAAGAGCGCAACGTCGGTCGCCTCGACGGTTCTCGAACAGGCCTGGGGATCTGGAATCGCCAAGGTGATCACAATTCTCATCGTCGTGGCGGCCATCGGATCGGTGTTCGCCGGTCTGCTCGGCGGATCCCGTGTCCCCTTCGAAGCCGCCCGCGACAAAGTGTTCCTCCCGGTGTTCGGCAGACTGCACCCAAAGCTGAACTTGCCCACCGCCGGGGTGCTGACCATGGGCGTGATCACGATCATCGGCTCGTTGTTCACGCTGACCACCATCATCAATGCTGCGGTCGCGACCCTGGTCATCATCCAGTCCCTGGCTCAGGTCGCCGCGATCGTCGTCCTGCGGCGCCGCCAACCGAACCTGGTGCGGCCATACCGCCAGTGGCTGTACCCGGTGCCGACGATCATCGCGCTCCTCGGCTGGGTCTACGTCTACGTCTCCGCCACGTGGCTCTCGATCGGATTGTCGCTCGGCTGGATAGCCATCGGCATCGTGGCCTACCTCGTATACGCCAAGACCGAGCACACCTGGCCGTTCGGACCCAAGGAGATCCACGAGGCCTTCGTCGACGAGGCGAAGGTGGCGCCGGCCTGAGAAGGGTGCCCAATGACGTTGCACGGTGGGCAATCTCGTTCGACATCGACGGAAGTAATCGCCTAATTGGCACCGACCACGTTGAATTTCTGGTCGACGAAGACGTGGTGCGGCCAGTTGACGCCGATGTAGTGGACCTCGTACTCGCCGTCGCTGAGCTGGACAACACGGTCGACGACGCCGCCTGGGTAGGCAGGCAGCGCAGCTTCCGTCGCCCTATCCGCATCAGGTCCGCTGACGACCGTGCCCGACCCCTCACTGTAATTTGCCGGGATCTGACCAACCTGCTTTGCGGTGCTCTGTGCACCGCGCTGGAAGGGAATCACCCCTGCCGCCGAGGAAGCCGCAGATCCGCCGCCGTCATTCGGTTGTACGACGACCTGCGTGGCCGCAATGGTCGTTCCACTGGTCGTCCCAAGTACCAGAACGCTTTGACCCGTTGCAATCGCACTCGCCGAGGTCGAGCTCGTTCCGTTCAGGTATGTCGTAGCGGGCGTCGTGTTGACGGTCACCTTCTGACCTGCCGCTGTCGACATTGTGAAGCTTGACGCGGACATGCTGTCGACCGTGCCGGATGACCCGCCTGAAGCCGGTCCACTCCGAGCGTTGGCTCCACCGCTTCCGGGCATGGGCTGTGCCGATGTGGCCGAGGAGGTCGCGGTCGCTGCCGAGGGGGAGGCGGTTGTTGCCGACGGGGAGGTGGCGCAACCGGCAGATAATCCGATCACCGCACACATCAGCGCAGCGGCTACGATGCGTCCACTGTTTCTTTTCGACACGAGTCGCCGTACCCGTTGTCGGCGTGCCACGTTGGCGACCGTCGCACTCCATACGGGGCGACCGGGAAGGGTCTGGCGGGGACTTGTCGGGTCGTAATCGTTCATGACGGCATTCCTCCTACTTGGGCAGCTACGCAGAGCGTGCCAACCGTTCATTTGAGGTCGATGTACGCCGTCTGTGCTGAGACTGTGACAGCTCGCGGTGAGCCGTAATGGCAGTCTTGCTCAGCAGCACCCCGAGGTGGCCGACGCCGCTGACTGTCACAGCCACCACTGCGGCGTGGGCGGGCACCGAGCGCACGGGGGGGCGACCATGTCGAATCTCGCGCCGATTGCCAGCCACCGCACGCCTTCCGGCACTGGCGTGCGGGCGAGTCGGTGCAAGAGTGGTGAACTTCTGGAGCGCCCGGACGATTGCCCCAAACGGTGTGAGATGCGCCCACGGCGAACCCCCGAACGGGGCGCCAAGGGTGACGATGGTGTCCTTGCCGGCGAGGCGACCGCTTGCGATGGCCTACGCTCCGAACGGCGGTAAGTGATCGCTTGGACGGTCAAGTCTTTGGCGGCGAGCGTTCGCGCCACGAGGGACCAGCTTGACCTGGTGCCCCCGAAGCCGGGCACGAGCAGCACTGGCCGCGTCGAGGATGTGGGGCCGGTCTAAAGTTCTTGAGGGATACCGAAGGCCGGGTCGGTGCCGCCGCCGAGCACCATCGCGGCACGTCCAATGGTCCGGACCAGCCTGCGTGCACCCCCGAGCGGTCCCGGCGACGACACCACCTGCGGCCTCGGCGCAGCGTCGACCGGCACCGGCTGGTGCCTGTCTTCCATCTGCACTTGCGTCATGTCTAACCCCATGCACGTGAGCCGTAGGCGTTCAGAATGACGGTCGACAATTACGATGTCATCGAGGGCAGCTGCAAAGTGTGTTCACTACCAATGGTATTCGCGGCTACCTGCCAGCAGTAACCGCAAGTTCCGGCGCACGGTGCCAGGCGACTGTAGGCGAGCCGACGTCTTCCAGGTAGCAGGTATGCCATACGGGAGTCACCGGGAATGACTTTTCCTGAATTGCCTGCCATCGTTGCTGTGAAGTGCATCATCGTCACACTCCAGAGGTGCCAACACCTACGGATTTAAGTTGTCCAATACTGAAAGCTCATGTCTAGCAAGCCTCTGAGCGGAAGAGGGCTCGAAGCGAGCAGCGAATCTCATCGACGGCTGGCGCTCCGGCCTATTGTGCGACATCCGCAAGAAGACCAAGGAGCATGCAGTTGAACACCCAACCCCGCGGCCTCAGGCTGTTGTGCCCGCAAGGGTGTGGCACGACGCTCACCATACCGATGCCAACCCAGGCCGAAGTGACAGAACTGCCCAGTGGAGCCGGCAGTACGAATTTGAATGGTCTGGTTGGGCGCAACGTCGTGGGCACCGTCCTAGTGCACTGCATATACACCTGCACAGCCGTCTCGGCGGGCGAACCAGCCCTGTTCATGCTCGGCGAATGACCTGACCTGCTCGCGAGGACCGGGCCGCTTCCCGGTAACGGGTAGTGCTCGACAACGGTCTGCCGAATACGCGGTTGGCTGCTGGCTTCGATGACATACGGCTCCGCAAGTTGCATTCTCAATGATTACGGCCGCACGTAGATGTGAGGCATGTGGCCAGTGGAAGTGCCCCTGCGTCAAATAGCGAGCCGAGCCGAAATTCTACGTGAAAGTCCTTGAAAGCAGAGGGGTTATGACCGGAATCGTCATCGTCATCTTCATCTGGGTCCTCGTCGACGGCATCTTGCTGACGGTCAGAAACCCCGCACCCGATGAACGGCCCAAGTGCGCCAGGTGCAGCACCACGAAGCGGACACTCCGGTGGATTGAAAGCTGGGAGGACTGGTACTGCTGGCGGTGCAAAGAGAAATGCATTCATGCGGCTCTGAATGCTCTCATCGGAGAACGCGCATGACCCCCTGGGTGCCCAGTCCACCGATCAGATCGAGCCCCGCTGCGGTGGTCGTGGCCAGGTCGATCGCGGCCTCGACGTCGAGCGAGTCGGGCACTGTTGTAGATCGAAAGCGCTTCTTGCACGTCGCCCCACCGGGTTCGCGTCCCGGTCCGGGGCCGATCCAAGGGTCCCAATTCCCGAAGGGGTTGGCTCGCTGGGAAGTGATCCCTAAGTATTCCAACGCGGGGCGTTAGAAATGCGTACTCAAACTGCGCACTGAGTCCGACTGGGGCCACGGTGACAACGGTTTCGCTGCGTAAAGGCCTTGGTGGCGTCACCATCATTAGATGGTCACAATGCCGGCCATCGCGTGGCACGGAGGTTCCTTTTACCGCGGTGTGACGGTGGGTGTCTGCGCCGGGCTGTTCTTCGGTGCGCTGGCGTGGCTGGACTCCGGGATACTTGTCGCGGGCGCGATCGTGTTCATCGTGGTTGGCGTCGGCTCCGGCGTGTGGATGGCGCGCCGCATGGCCAGGTCCTGGCCGGGCGCACGTGCGTTGACTGGCGCTCAACGGTTAGCGGTGGTCGCTGCTACACGACGCGGTGACCGCATTGGGGATGATGCGCTCGCGCCTGCCGTCGTCGACTACAGCCGGGCATTGCAAGCAGAGGCGGAGAAATACAGGCCGTTGCGTTGGGTGATCGTGTTCATTCTGGGGGTCGCCGTCGCGGCAGCAGCCTGGGATGCGGTGCTCGGCTCAGTGGGTAACGTCGTCGTCTCGTTCGCCTATCTCGTCCTCATCGTTCTAGAGCTGACGTGGTGGCCTAAGCGGCGGGCCGAGCTACTCACCAACGCCGACCGTGCCTCGGCGAAAGCCCGCCAGATCGGCATTTCCGAGTGACCGTCACCCCCGGGTCATAGCTGTGCGCCGCCTCAGTCGACGGAGCATTCGGCGCCGATGGGTGTAGGTGGCGTCGAACGCCAAGAACGCGACCTCTTTGGCTTTGGCTTGGCTGAAGTCGCCGTCCGAGTGGGCCTTCAAGGGAGCCGGCCCGCGCTACGCCCAAATCGGCCGGCACGTGCGGTACCGGTTGAGCGACGTAATCGACTGGGAAGGAAAGTAATTCACCGATGACAAGCGCATGCCGTTCTGAAACCTCAGCGCGCGATGCCCCCGGGTCGCGGGGGCAAGGGTAAACCGGTGACGGGCAGGCCGTCGCTGCGGATCGGGCAGCACGGCAAGATCGCGCGCAAATATCTCGGCGGGGGATGTGGCTGGCGCAGTGTCTGTTTCGCGACTCCGATGCTGTGACGCGCCGGGTGCAGCGACTGGCTGAGGACGGCGTTCGGCCCGGACTCTCGACACCTACCGCTACGACGCCAGCGACGCCGGGTCCATCAAGTCCAAGGGGCAACCGAAGGGCGCGGAGGCGCTCTCCGCGACATAGCAGCGCGATCTGCTCGTCAAGCTTCGGGCTTGGAGACGTGCCGCCAGCGTGACCTGACCGATCCGGTCACCCTCTTGGTCGCCACCGGCTTGCGCCGCTAGGAACTGCTGGCGCTTCGGTGGGGCGACTTCGACGCCGAGGCGGGAACGATCTCGGCCGCAGGAAAAATCGTCCGGGAGAAGGCCAAGGGACTGATGCGCGTCGACGAGACGAAGACCGCGGCGGGGCGGCGGGTGATCCCACTCCCCGCGTTCGCGATCGCTGTGCTCACAGAGCGTCGCAATCAGGTGTCGATGACCCAAGACCGCTACATGAGCCGCGGACGGGTCCACAACCAGGTGGCAGAACTCCTGGACAGAGAGCGATCAACGGCGACTCAGGGCCGGCATTGACGTCCAAAAAAGGACGACCGCTCTTTCAGAGCACGGGTAAATACCCACCCTGACCTGCGCCCCCGGCAGGAATCGAACCTGCGACCTAGGGATGAGAACGCCCTTGCTCTATCCGACTGAGCTACGGAGGCAACGCCCGAAGAGTGTATATCGCGTTAGATCTGGCAACCCCGGCACAACACCGGTAATGCGACCCGCGGTATCGGGCAGCGGACTAGCGTGGACACCGCACTCTGTGACTACGGGAGGAGATCTACAGACGATGAGCGACGTGCCGGACAACGATGCGGCCGGACTTCCCGAGGAACTGAGTGCGGTCGACCAGTTGTTACACCGTGGCGAGGCCAATCCGCGTACCCGCTCGGGGATCATGGGTGTCGAGCTGCTCGACGTGACACCGGACTGGGAGCGCTTCCGTGCGCGGTTCGAGAACGCGTCCCGCAAGGTGCTGCGGCTGCGCCAGAAGGTGGTCATGCCGACGCTGCCGACCGCAGCGCCGCGCTGGGTCGTCGATCCCGACTTCAATCTCGACTTCCACGTGCGAAGGGTCCGCGTCCCGGAGCCCGGCACGCTGCGCGAGGTGATGGACCTCGCCGAAGTGGCCCTGCAATCGCCCATGGACATCTCGCGACCGCTGTGGACGGCGACGCTCGTCGAGGGACTCGCCGACGGCAAGGCCGCGACGATGCTGCACCTGAGCCATGCGGTCACCGACGGCGTCGGCGCCATCGAGATGTTCGCCAACATCTACGACCTCGAGCGCGATCCGCCGCCCGCCAAGGTGGCGCCGCTGCCGATCCCCGAAGACCTCTCGCCCAATGACCTGATGCGCGAGGGCTTCAACAAGCTTCCCGGCTCGATCGCGGGCGGCATCATCGGCGCGATCGGGGGAGCCGCGTCCCTGTTCGGCAAGGTCGTCCGCGATCCGGTGTCCTCCGTCGGAGGCATCGTCAACTACGCCAGGTCCGGTGCGCGTGTGATGGGACCGGTGGCTGACCCGTCGCCGCTG
>JAOPWT010000123.1 GCA_025965555.1 Mycobacterium sp. | reverse complement strand
GGTCCGCTGCAGCACCCCCTCGCGGCGCTGGATCTGTTCACCGTCGATGCGGTAGGTGGTGGTGAACCAGCGCGTGACGCCGAACACGATCAGCAGCGCCAGCGCGGCGATCGAGAACATCGGGTTGCCCGTCGCCGAGCCGAGCACCACCGATCCGATCAGCAGCGGGAGTTGCCGCAGCAGCTCGTGCACGGGATGGACGAGCAGCATCCGCGGGCTGAGCCTGCGCCACTCCGACGCGGGAAGTGGCAAGGCCAGGTCCGTCACGTCGCGTCCCGATCACCGATCGCGGCGACGTCGGTCAGTTGGGCCACAATCCGGTCGGCGACGTCGGCGTCCAGGGCGACGATCCGCACGGCCCCCGCCGACGAGGCCGTCGTCACCGTGATGTCGGCAAGACCGAAGAGCCGGTCGAGCGGACCGCGGTGGGTGTCCACCGTCTGCACCCGCGAGATCGGCGCGATGCGGCGCTCCTGCATCAACCATCCGGTCCTGGTGTAGACCGCAGGCGTCGGCGACTCCAGCGAGAGGTCCCAGCGATGCACCCGGTAGCGCCACAGCGGCGCCACCGCCACGAACGTCACGACGCCGAGCACGGTCGCCGCGGCCGCGGCGGCATGCAGCCAGCCGGGACCCTGCCAGCCGAAGCGCACGTCGAGCACGAACCAGACCACCTGTGCCGCGGCCAGCAATGCCCACGGGATGGCCGCCGCGAGCGCCCACACCAGCGGGGCCTTGCGGCTTGGCGGGTTCGCGGGGTCGACGAATGTCACCATCACCCTGAGTATGGTCTTGCTCATGAGCGCCAAAACCAAGTGGACGGCGGCCGACGTTGGAGATCAGACCGGTCGCGTCGCCATCGTCACCGGCTCCAACACCGGACTGGGCTACGAAACCGCACTGGTACTCGCGGCTCGCGGCGCACACGTCGTGCTGGCGGTGCGCGACACCGCCAAGGGCAAGGCCGCGGCGGCTCGGCTGGTCGGACAGGTGCCAAGGGCGGACGTCGCCGTGCAGCCGCTCGACGTGGGTTCGCTGCAGTCCATCCGCACGGCGGCCGCCGAGCTGAAGAGCGCCTACCCCCGCATCGACCTGCTGATCAACAACGCCGGCGTGATGTACCCGCCCAAGCAGGTCACCAAGGACGGGTTCGAGTTGCAGTTCGGCACCAACCACCTCGGCGCGTTCGCGCTGACGGGCCTGCTCCTGGAGAACATGCTGTCCGTCGAGGGCTCCCGTGTCGTCGCGGTCGCCAGCATCGCGCATCGCATCCAGGCCGGCATCCACTTCGACGACCTGCAATGGGAGCGCAGTTACAGCCGCGTCGCCGCGTACGGCCAGTCGAAACTGTCCAACCTCTTGTTCACCTACGAGCTCAACCGCAGGCTGGCCGCACGGGACGAGCCGACCATCGCCGTGGCCGCCCACCCCGGCATCTCCAACACCGAGCTGACGCGGCACATCCCGGGTTCCGGGCTGCCCGGCTTCAGCAGTGTGGCAGGCCTGGTCACGAACAGCGCCGCGATGGGTGCGCTGGCCACGCTGCGCGCCGCGACCGATCCGAACGTCCACGGCGCCCAGTACTACGGTCCCGACGGAATCCGCGAACTGCGCGGTCATCCGAAGCTGGTGGAGTCGAGCAAGCAGAGCCACGACCAGGACGTCCAGGGTCGGCTGTGGACCGTCTCCGAGGAGCTCACCGGCGTCACCTACCCGGTGTAGGACGCTGCGCGCCAATGAGATCCGTCGAAGAGCACCAGCAGGTCGTCACCGGACTGATCACCCCGCGCAAGCCGGTCGACATCGCCATCGGTGACGCGCTCGGCCTGGTCCTGGCGACTGACGTCGTCGCGGCACTGTCGCTGCCGGGGTTCGACAACTCAGCCATGGACGGCTACGCCGTCGTCGCCGAGGACATCGCCGACGCGTCGGTCGAACATCCGGTGAAACTTCCCGTGGCCGAGGACATTCCCGCGGGGCGCACCGATCCGCTGGTGCTGGAACCCGGCACCGCGCATCGCATCATGACCGGTGCGCCACTGCCCGCCGGGGCGACGGCGGTGATCCCCGTCGAGGCCACCGACGGCGCCACCGACACCGTATCGATCCGCGCGAGCGCGCGGCCGGGCCAGCACGTCCGGCGGGCAGGCGAGGACGTCACCGCGGGGACGACGGTGCTGCACGCGGGACAGGTGCTCACGCCCGCCGCGCTCGGGCTGGCCGCGGCGCTGGGCCTCGGCGAGCTGAAAGTCGTTCCCCGGCAACGCGTCCTGGTGATGTCCACCGGCTCGGAGCTGGTGGCTCCCGGCATCCCGCTGCAGCCAGGTCAGATCTACGAGTCCAACGCCGTCATGCTGGCGGCCGCCGTCCGCGACGCCGGGGCCGACGTCGTCACGTCGTCGATGACCGAGGACGACGTCGCCACCTTCCGTGCCGAGCTGGAGCGGCATGCACGCGACGCCGATCTGATCATCACCACGGGCGGCGTCAGCGCGGGTGCGTACGAAGTGGTCAAGGACGCGCTCGGCGACGAGGTCGAGTTCGCGAAGGTGGCGATGCAGCCCGGCATGCCGCAGGGAGCCGGCGCCGTCTTCGGAACGCCGATCATCACCTTGCCTGGCAACCCGGTCAGCGCGCTGGTGTCGTTCGAGGTCTTCGTCAGGACGCCGCTTCGTGCCGCGATGGGACTGCCGCGCCCCGCCCGGCCACGCCTGGAGGCCACCCTGCTCGAGGACCTGACCTCACCGCGCGGCAAGCGTCAGTTCCGCCGCGGGGTGCTCGAACCCAACGGAACCACGGTGACGAGTTACGGACCGCCCGCATCGCATCACCTGCGGTGGCTGGCGTCGGCCAACTGCCTGCTGGAAATCGGCGAGGACGTCGCGGAGCTCGCCGCGGGTTCTCGGGTGCGGGTATGGGACCTCGGCTAGCACCGTAGAATCGCAATCCCATGGCCAGACCCGCGCGCCCCGCCGATGCCGCCGACCAGTCCGAGGTCTCACGATTTGTTGAGCTGGTCCGTTCCACAGTTCCCCCCGTCCATGCCGCAGGCCTGCCGTTCATTGCGGGCGGGCTGGGACTGGCCGCCGCCGGGCGTAAGCACAATTGGCTGCGCAACACCGGCTTGTCCGTTGCCGGTGCGTGCGCTCTGTTCTTCCGGCACCCGCCGCGGGTGTCGCCCACCAGGCCCGGCGTGGTGGTCGCGCCCGCCGACGGCCTCGTCACGTTGATCGAACGGGTCCGCCCGCCCGCCGAGCTCAACATGCCCGACGTGTCGATGACCAGGATCAGCATCTTCCTGTCGATCTTCGACGCTCACGTGCAGCGCGCCCCGGTCGCGGGTGAGGTGATCACGGTGAAGTACCGCCCCGGCCAGTTCCGCTCGGCGGACAAGGACTCCGCCAGCGAGGTCAACGAGTGCAACAGCGTGTGGTTCCGCACCGCCGAGGGCGTCGACGTGGCCGCGGTACAGATCGCCGGACTCATCGCGCGCCGCATCGTGTGCACGGCCCACATCGGGGACAAGGTGACCCTCGGTGAGACGTACGGCCTGATCCGCTTCGGCTCGCGCCTTGACACCTATGTGCCCGCCGACTCCCGGGTTCTGGTCGAGATCGGACAACGCGCCATCGCGGGCGAGACGGTACTCGCGGAGTTGGCGTGAGCCGCGCCCAAGGCCGACCCGCACGCGGGTTGCGCATCCTGCCCAGTGCGACCACCGTGCTGGCGATCTGCGCGGGACTGACCTCGATCAAGTTCGCCCTCGACGAGAAGCCGTGGATCTCGCTGGCACTGATCGGCGCCGCCGCGATCCTGGACGGCATCGACGGCGGCATCGCCCGTGCGCTCAACGCGCAGTCCCGCATGGGCGCCGAGATCGACTCCCTTGCCGACGCGGTGAACTTCGGGGTCGCGCCCGCCCTGGTGATCTACGTGACGCTGCTGCCGAATTCACAGATCGGCTGGATCTTCGTCCTGCTGTACGCCGTCTGCGTCGTGCTCCGGCTGGCCCGGTTCAACGCGCTGCTCGACGACGACACCCGCCCTGCCTACACCCGCGAATTCTTCACCGGCATGCCCGCTCCGTGCGGGGCCGTCGGGGCCATCGGCCCGTTGGTCGCGATGCTGCAGTTCGGTCCCGGCTGGTGGACGTCGCACTGGTTCGTCTGTGCGTGGCTGGCCGCCAACGCGGCGCTGCTGGTGAGTCGGGTGCCCACCCTCGCACTCAAGGCCATCTCGGTCCCGGAGAACGCGGCACCGATCCTGCTGATCCTGGTCGCGGCGGCCGCCGCCGGATTGCTGCTCTTCCCGTACATCCTGGTGCTGCTGATCATCGCCGGCTACGTGTGCATCATTCCGTTCACCATCCGCAGCCAGCGATGGGTGGCCGCACGTCCGGAGGCATGGGACGCCAAACCGCAACAGCGCCGGGCGGTGCGTCGCGCGGCGAGGCGGGCGGCGGCGCCCAATCGCCGGTCGGTGACCCGCCTGGGGCTACGCAGGCCCGGCCCACGGCGGTAGGCATGACCGAACACGTGGCCGAAGCCTTCGACGAACCGCCGCTTGGTCGGCTCCCGCTGACCGCCAGGCTCAACACCTCGGCCTTGGACTCGCGTCGCGGCGTCATTCGCCTACACCCCGAAGCTCTTGCCGCCCTTGGCATCCGTGAGTGGGACGCGGTGTCGCTGACGGGGTCGCGCACCACCTCCGCGGTGGCGGGCGTCGCGGCCTCCGACACGCCAGCGGGGACCGCCCTGCTCGACGACGTGACGCTGTCGAACGCCGGAGTCCGCGAGAACACCATCGTGTTGGTGGCGCCGGTCACGGTGTACGGCGCGCGGTCGGTCACCGTGAGCGGCTCCAAGCTGGCCACGCAGTCCATCTCGTCGGCCACCCTCCGGCTCGCGCTGCTCGGCAAGGTGATGACGGTCGGCGACACGGTGTCGCTGCTGCCACGCGATCTCGGACCAGGCACGTCCACGTCGGCGGCCTCGTCGGCCCTGACGTCGTCGGTGGGCATCACCTGGACCTCGGAGCTGCTGACGGTCACCGGTGTCGATCCCGCAGGTCCGGTCAGCGTGCAACCGAATTCGCTGGTCGCCTGGGGTGACGGCAGGGCGCTCACGCCGGAGCCCGCCACCGCCGCACACACCGTCACCGATCCCGACCGCAAGCCGAGCGACAAGCCGGCCAATCCTTCCGTGTCGGTCGACGACCTCAGGGGCGCCCACGCGCAGGCGGGCCGCCTGGCCGACTGGCTGAAGGTCGCCATCGATCAGCCGCAGCTTCTCGAAACCCTGGGCGCCAAGCCCAATCTCGGCGTCCTGGTGTCAGGGCCCGCGGGTGTCGGCAAGGCCACGCTGGTGCGGGCGGTGTGCGCCGAGCGGCGCCTGGTCGAACTCGACGGTCCCGAAGTCGGGGCACTGCGCGCCGAGGACCGACTGGCCAGCGTGTCGTCGGCGGTCGCCACCGTCCGCGACGGGGGCGGCGTTCTGCTCATCACCGACGTCGATGCCCTGCTGCCGTCTGCGGCAGAGCCCGTCGCGACCTTGATCCTCACCGAATTGCGTACCGCGGTGGCCACTCCCGGCGTCGCGTTCATCGCGACGTCCGCGGTGCCCGACGGCGTGGACGCCAGGTTGCGCGCACCCGACCTGTGCGACCGCGAACTGGGGCTGAGCCTTCCCGACGGGGCCACCCGCAAGGCGTTGCTAGAGGTGCTCCTGCGCGGCGTGCCTGCCACTGATCTCAACCTCGACGAGATCGGCCAGCGCACACCGGGTTTCGTCGTGGCCGACCTCGCCGCCGTGGTACGGGAGGCCGCCCTGCGGGCCGCCGCCCGCGCCAGCGCCGACGGTCGGCCGCCCGCACTGACGCAGGATGACCTCACGGGCGCACTTTCGGTGATCCGTCCGCTGTCCCGGTCAGCCACCGAGGAGATCGCGGTCGGCTCGGTGACCCTCGACGACGTCGGCGACATGGTCGAAACCAAGCAGGCCCTCACCGAGGCCGTGCTCTGGCCGCTGCAGCACCCCGACACCTTCGAGCGACTCGGTGTCGAACCCCCGCGCGGCGTGCTGCTCTACGGCCCGCCCGGCTGCGGCAAGACGTTCGTCGTGCGGGCGTTGGCCAGCAGCGGCAGGCTCTCGGTGCACTCGGTCAAGGGTGCCGAGCTGATGGACAAGTGGGTCGGCGCATCGGAGAGGGCGGTGCGTGAATTGTTCCGGCGCGCCCGCGATTCCGCGCCTTCACTGGTCTTCCTCGACGAGATCGACGCCCTCGCACCGCGTCGGGGACAGAGCTCAGACTCGGGTGTCACCGACCGCGTCGTCGCTGCACTCTTGACCGAACTCGAAGGGATCAACCCGCTGCGCGACGTCGTCGTGCTCGGCGCCACCAACCGGCCCGACCTGATCGATCCGGCACTGTTGCGGCCCGGGCGATTGGAGAAGCTGGTGTTCGTCGAACCGCCGGATGCCGACGCGCGCCGGGACATCCTGCGCACGTCGGGGAAGTCGATCCCGCTGAGCGCCGACGTGAACCTCGACGAGCTCGCGGATCGGCTCGATGGCTACAGCGCCGCCGATTGCGTTGCGCTGCTGCGGGAGTCAGCACTGACGGCGATGCGACGTTCGATCGACGCGGCCGACGTCACGGCCGCCGACGTGGAGAAGGCCAGGGCCGCCGTGCGTCCGTCACTCGATCCGGCCCAGGTGGATTCGCTCAGGGCGTTCAGCGAACGCCGTTAGTCGCGACCTCCTGGTGCTAGGGACGGGCCTCGAGGATCAGGTTGAACGGTGTTTCGGTCGCCCGCCGAAAGCGCGTGAAACCGCCTCCGTCGACGACGACTTCGCGCAGGCGCGCTTCCCCCGCCTGCGCGCCGAGTGCGGGACCGTGGCGGGCGAGTGAAACGGGTACGCAGATTTGGGTGGATGCGCCGTACATCACCCGGCCCACCGGAGTCAGGTTGTCCTGCACCTGGTCGTTCGCGAATGGTTCCACGATCATCGCCGTGCCATCGTCGCTCATCGCCTGGCGGGCGTGCCGAGACACCGTGACCGGATCCCCCATGTCGTGCAGGCAATCGAAGAACGCGATGAGGTCGAACCCCTGGCCTGCGTAGCTGACCGCATCCGCGACCTCGAAACGCGCGTTGCTCGCACCCGCCGCGTCGGCCTTCTCGCGTGCCACGTCGATCGATTCGGCGTGATAGTCGTAGCCGACGAACTCCGAAGCCGGGTAGGTGGTCGCCATCAGAATGGTGCTGGCGCCGTGCCCACAACCGACGTCGGCGACCGTCGCGCCGCGCTGCAGCTTGTCGACGACGCCGTCCAACGCAGGCAGCCACGCGCCGATCAGGTTGGCGTTGTACCCGGCGCGGAAGAAGCGCTCGGTTCCGTCGAACAGGCAGGGATGGTGTTCGCCCCATTCCATGCCGCCACCGGAGGTGAAGTTGTCCAGCGTGCGCCCGAGGGCGTGGAACGTCGCCTCGACGATGTTGTACGCACCGGGCAGGTCGACCGGACCGTTCGGGTCGGTCAGACACAGTGCCTGCTCGGGGCTCAGCGACCACGTGCCGGTCGACGGGTCGAACTGCACGTAGCCGCCTGCGCCCTGGTTTCCGAGCCATTCGCGGACATAGCGCTCGTCGGTACCGGTGCGCTGCGCCAGTTCGCCGGGGGTCAGCGCTCCGTCGGCCAGTTCTCGATACAGGCCCAGCCTGTCGCCGACCAGCATCAGCGTCGCACTCATCGCCGCCCCGAGATCCCCCACCGCCTTACCGAGAAAGTCGTTCAACTTGCCTTCGTCGACAGCCATGGCGCTGCTCGTCTCACTCGTCGGGTCTTCCTACCCCCATGGTGAGTACTGTTCAGGCAATTGTCGGGGGATTGACAGGATCGGTGCCCGGTCAGTCGCGAATCAACCGCTCTCGGCGATCGCGGCAAGGCGCGTCAGCGAGGACAGCAGTGCATCGACGCCGGTGGCGCGGGCCCGCACGAGACGCTTCTCGTCGGTCAACTGTGACCAGTCGTAGGTGTGGGTGACGCGGGTGTGGGCGTCGTCCACCGGCGACAGTTCCCACCGCCAGAGGTGACCCGGCGGAGGTGCGGCGGGCTCGGACGGGCGCCACGCGATGCGCCTGCCCTCCTCGAACTCCACGACGTGGTTCTCGCGAATGGCGCCCTGGGTGATGGACGTCAGGAACACCTCGCCGACACCGTGCACCCGCTGCCCACCGGCCGCCTCCGCGAGGTTGTCGTTGCCATCCCAGCGCGGCTGCTCGGCCGGATCGGCGATCAGCTCGAAGATCCGATCGGCCGCAGCGGCGATGTCGAGGCTGGCGCTGACAATCTTGTCGTCGATCCCCATGCCCCCATTCAACCGGCAGGCCGGCCGCACCGCCCACGTAAACTGTCACGAGACATAGCCTTAGACGGCTGACACCCCGAATGACCGGAGTGCCATGCTCGCCATTCTCTACGCCCACGCGGTTGCCGCCCTCGTCGCGCCGGTCCTCGTGCAACGTTGGGGACGGCGGGCCTTCTACGTACTCGCGCTCGTCCCGCTCGGCTCGCTGCCGTGGGTGGCGGTGAACTGGCCGGGGCGTGGGGAGCGGACGGTCCACCTCGACTGGGTGCCCGAACTCTCGATGGACATCACGTTCCGCTTCGACGCGTTGGCGGCGATCATGAGCGTGCTGGTGCTCGGTGTCGGCGCCCTCGTGCTCTTCTACTGCGCCGAGTACTTCCATCACCACGACGGTCACACCGAGCGCAGACTGCCCAGCTTCGCCGCTGAACTCGTCGCGTTCTCCGGCGCCATGTTCGGCCTCGTCGTCAGCGACAACATGCTGATGCTGTACCTGTTCTGGGAGCTGACGACGGTGCTGTCGTTCCTGCTGGTCGGGCACTACGCCGAACGCGCCACCAGTCGCCGCGCGGCCACGCAGGCATTGCTCGTCACGACCGCGGGCGGCCTCGCCATGCTGGTGGGCATCGTCATCCTCGGCGAATTGTCCGGCACGTACCGGCTGTCCGAACTCGTCGCCGCACCGCCGTCGGGCACGGGCGCCGGGGTCGCCGTTGTTCTGGTCCTGATCGGGGCGCTGTCCAAGTCGGCGATCGTGCCCATGCACTTCTGGCTGCCGGGCGCGATGGCCGCCCCGACTCCGGTCAGCGCGTATCTGCACGCGGCCGCGATGGTCAAGGCGGGCGTCTACCTGGTCGCGCGCCTGACGCCCGGCTTCGCCGACTCGCCCGGGTGGCGCCCGATCATCGTGACCCTCGGCCTGGTCACCATGCTGCTCGCGGGCTGGCGCGCGGTGCGGGAGTACGACCTCAAGCTCATCCTCGCGTTCGGCACGGTCAGCCAGCTCGGGCTCATCACGTTGATGGTCGGCGCGGGCGGCGGCAACCTGATGCTGGCGGGGCTCGCCATGCTGTGTGCGCACGCGATGTTCAAGGCCGCGCTGTTCATGGTCGTCGGCATCATCGACCACGCGACCGGTACCCGCGACATCCGACGCCTGGCCTGGCTCGGCGACCGGCAGCGTCCGCTGCTGATCATCGCCATCGGGGCGACCGCCAGCATGGCCGCCCTGCCGCCGTTCCTCGGTTTCGTCGCCAAGGAAGCCGACTTCACCACGCTGGCGGACAGCGCGTCCCTCGGGGCGGCGGCACCCTACGTGCTGGGGGGCGTCGCGGCAGGCTCGGTGTTCACCACCATCTACAGTCTGCGCTTCCTCTACGGCGCCTTCGCACGCAAGGGCCGCCCGGAACCCAGCCAGCGGGTGGCCGAAATGCACCGGCCGACAACCACGTTCCTGGCTGCTCCGGCGATCCTGGCGGCGGCTGGGCTGGTCTTCGGCGTCTGGCCCGCCGGCCTCGACCACGTGCTGGACGATTACGCGGAGACCATGCCGGGCGGTGCCGACTACCACCTCGCCCTGTGGCACGGCGTGAATCTGCCTCTGCTGCTGTCGATCCTGGTAGTCACCGTCGGAATCGTCGCGTTCTTCAGCCGCAACCGGTTACGCCGCGCCCGGCTGGGATATCTGCCGCTCGGCAACGCCGACCGCATCTACGACGCGGTGCTACGGGGCACCGACGTCTTCGCCGTCCGACTCACCGCCCTGACCCAGCGCGGGTCGATTCCGGCGACGCAGGCGGTCATCCTTTCGACCCTGGTGCTGCTGCCCACCGCCATGCTGGTGCTCGGTGCGCGGGATCGACCGGAGCTCGAGCTGTGGGGTTCGCCGCTGCAGGCGGTGGTCGGGCTCATCATCCTGGCCGCGGCACTCAGCGCGACGATGTTGCGCAACCGGCTTGCCGCCGTACTGCTCGTCGGCGTGACGGGATACGGCTGCGGAGCGATCTTCGTCTTCCACGGCGCGCCGGACCTCGCCCTCACCCAGTTCCTCGTCGAGACCTTGACCCTGGTGATCTTCGTCCTCGTCCTTCGGACCCTGCCCGCGGAGGCCGATCGGGCCAACATCAACCGACATCGGTTGCCCCGCATCGCATTGTCCCTGGCGGTCGGCGCCAGCGTCACCACACTCGCGGTGTTCGCGATGGCTGCGCGAACCACCACCCCCATCGCCGAGTTGTTGCCCGACGCCGCCTACTACCGCGGGCACGGCTCCAACACGGTCAACGTGCTGCTCGTCGACATCCGCGCCTGGGACACCATGGGCGAGATCTCGGTGCTGCTGGTGGCGGCGACGGGGGTGGCGTCAATGGTGTTCCGCAACAGACGCTTCGGCTCGGCACCCCGCGTCGCGGACGCCGGGCAACCCGACATCGGCCGCATCCCCGTGCTCGCGACCAGCCCGGCCGTCGGCGACATCACCTGGCTGCGCGGCAGCGAGCTGCGCGATCCCCGGTACCGGTCGCTGGTACTCGAGGTGGCGACGCGAATCATCTTCCCACTCATCATGGTGCTGTCCTTCTACTTCTTCTTCGCTGGGCACAACACGCCGGGCGGCGGGTTCGCAGGAGGATTGACTGCCGGGCTCGCGCTGGTACTGCGCTACCTGGCGGGGGGCCGCTACGAACTCGGCGAGGCGCTACCGGTCGATGCGGGCAAGGTGTTGGGCGCCGGCCTGACCCTGTCGGCGGGGACGGCGGTGACGTCGCTGTTGCTGGGTGCGCCCGTATTGTCCTCGGCGGTCCTCGAATTGGACGTTCCCGTGCTCGGACACATCAAGCTTGTCACCGCGCTGTTCTTCGACCTCGGCGTGTACCTGATCGTCGTCGGCCTGGTTCTCGACGTGCTGCGCAGTCTCGGCGCGCGCGTCGACGTCGAGATGGCGGAGGCACGGCGATGACGTACGTCGTGCCGCTCATCCTCATCGGAGGCCTCACCAGTGCGGGGGTATACCTGCTGCTCGAGCGCAACCTCACCCGAATGTTGTTGGGGCTCTTGCTGGTCGGCAACGCCGTCAACCTCCTGATCCTGGGCGCCGGCGGCCCGTCGGGCAATCCACCCATCCGCGGGCGGACCACCGACGGCCGGACGGTCACCGCCGATCCGTTGGCGCAGGGCATGATCCTGACCGCGATCGTCATCTCGATGGGCATCGCGGCGTTCGTGCTGGCGCTGACCTACCGGTCCTACCGGCTGTCGAGGGCCGAGGAAGTGGCGATCGACCCCGAGGACGCCCGCGTCTCGCAGCTGTCGGAACGGGCGGCCGCCGCCATCGACGAAGACGTCCCAGAACCCGATCGGCGGCGCGACACCGACGAGCCCGACGAACTCGACGCCCTGCCCGGCCACGAGGGGTCGCGATGAGCCTCTCGTCCGTCCTGACCCCGCTACCCGTTCTCATTCCTACCCTCGCCGCGGCGGCGACGTTGTTCGCGGGCCGCAAGCCACGACTGCAACGCACCATCGCGCTACTGGCCCTGTCGGCCGTCCTCGCGGTCTGCGCGGCCCTGGTCCACCTCGCCGACCGCAACGGCACCATCGCCGTACACGTCGGTGGCTGGGGCCAGTCGGTGCCGGGCATGGGACCGCTGGGCATCACGTTGGTGGTGGACCGGCTGTCGTCACTGATGCTGCTGGTGTCGGCGATCGTGCTGCTGGCGGTCGTGTTCTACGCCATCGGACAGGGCATCAGGGACGGCGACGAGCGCCAGCCGGTGTCGATCTTCCTGCCGACCTACCTGGTGCTGTCGGCGGGCGTGTGCACGGCGTTCCTGGCAGGCGATCTGTTCAACCTGTTCGTCGGCTTCGAGGTACTGCTGTCCGCGAGTTTCGTGCTGCTGACCATCGGCGCCAGCACCGACCGCGTGCGGGCGGGCATCGCCTACGTGATGGTGTCGATGGTGTCGTCACTGATCTTCCTGATCGGCCTCGCGATGATCTACGCGGCGGCGGGCACCCTGAACATGGCGGAGCTGTCGGTCCGGCTCGAGGACATTCCGTCGGGCACGCGCGACGCCATGTTCGCGGTGCTGATGGTCGCGTTCGGCATCAAGGCGGCGGTGTTCCCGCTGTCCACCTGGCTGCCCGACTCGTATCCCACCGCGCCTGCGCCGGTCACCGCGGTCTTCGCGGGTCTGCTGACCAAGGTCGGCGTCTACGCGATCATCCGGGCCCACTCGCTGCTTTTCCCCGGCGGCGCGCTCGACAACGTGCTGCTGGTGGCAGCATTGGTGACGATGCTCGTCGGCGTCTTCGGCGCGATCGCCCAGAGCGACATCAAGCGACTGCTGTCGTTCACGTTGGTCAGCCACATCGGCTACATGGTGTTCGGCATCGCCCTGGGCAGCGAGCTCGGGATGTCCGGCGCGATCTACTACGTCGCGCACCACATCGTGGTGCAGACCACGCTGTTCCTCGTCGTCGGCCTCATCGAACGACAGGCGGGGGCGTCGACCCTGCAGCGCCTCGGCGGACTGGCGGCGGCCAGTCCCCTGCTCGCCATGGTGTTCATCGTGCCCGCGCTCAATCTTGGTGGCATCCCGCCGTTGTCGGGCTTCATCGGCAAGGTCGCGCTGCTGGAGGCGGGTGCGCAGGACGCCTCGCCGCTGGCGTGGATCCTGGTGGCGGGCAGCGTCGTGACGAGCCTGCTGACGCTGTACGTGATGGCCAGGGTGTGGACCAAGGCATTCTGGCGCGCGCGGGCCGACGCGCCAGAAGGTGCACTCGCGGACGTCGCGCCCTCGGCGCTTCTCGACGACTCCGAGGAGGACGTCGCCTATGCCGATCGCGACGACGTCGGGCGGATGCCGGTGGGCATGTTGATTCCGACCGGTGCCCTCATCGCGGTGGGTCTGGCTCTCACCGTGTTCGCCGGGCCGATCTTCGCCTTCAGCGAGCGCGCGGCCGCCGAGGTCCTCGACCGCGGGCAGTACGTCTCGGCGGTGCTCAAGCCGTGATGAACGCTCGCGCGAAGAACAGGCCTGCACTGAGGAAGATCCTGCTGCGGGCCTGGGTGCTGTGCTGGCTCACGCTGGTGTGGATGCTGCTGTGGGGCAACGTCTCCGCGGCGAACGTCGTCAGCGGGCTGGTGGTCGCCCTGGTGATCACGCTGCTGCTACCCCTGCCCCAGGTGCCCATCGAGGGCAGGCTGCATCCGCTGTCCCTGCTGCGGTTCGTCGTGCTGGTGGCCTACTACCTGGTGTTGTCGTCGGTCCAGGTGGCGTGGCTCGCGATCAGGCCGGGGCCGCCGCCGCAGACCGCAGTGCTGCGGGCGCACCTGGCGATCAAGTCCGATCTGGTGCTGGCGCTTGCCGTCAACGCCATCAATCTGATTCCCGGATCGATCGTGCTGGAGATCGACCAGACCCGGCGGATGATCTACGTGCACGTCATCGACGTCGGCTCCGAGGCGTCGGTGCAGCGGTTCTACCGCCAGATCGCCGACGTGGAGCGCCTGATGATCGCGTCGTTCGAGCGGGAGACCGATTGGCGACCAGAACGCACGGAGGAGGAGCGCGCATGAACACCGTGTGGACCATTTCGGCGGTGATGCTGACCGCGGCCGCGGCCATCACGATGTTCCGGCTCCTCGCGGGCCCCGGCACCCTGGATCGACTGGTCGCGCTTGACACGTTCGTGGCGGTGACGATGTGCGCCATCGGCACGTGGGCCGCGTACAGCCTGGACACCACCGTGACCTACAGCCTGACCGCCCTGGCCCTGATCAGCTTCGTGGGCTCGGTCAGCGTGGCGCGCTTCAGGGTTCGCGACAGGGACGAGTCCGAAGGGGGTCCGCGATGAACGGGGTGCTCGACGTGCTGGCGGCGGTGCTGGTGCTCTGCGGATCGACATTGGCTCTGACCGCGGCGATCGGCGTGGTGCGGTTTCCCGACACGCTGTCGCGGATGCACGCCGCGACCAAGCCGCAGGTGCTGGGTCTGCTGCTGGTGCTCGCGGGGGCGGCGATCCGGCTCCGCGGACACCCTGACGTCGGGATGTTGATCCTGGCGGGTCTCTTCACCGTCATCACCGCGCCGGTGGTGGCCAACCGGGTTGGCCAACTCGCCTACCGTGAGCAGAGTTTCCGCGACGATCTACTGACCAAGGACGAGATGGCCGACTATGGCGAGAACTGACGACGACGACTGGGACATCACCGAGAGCGTCGGCGCCACCGCGCTGGGCGTCGCGATGGCGCGGGCAGCCGAAACCCGTTCGGACTGCCCGCTGTTCGTCGACCGGTACGCCCAGTTGTTCATCGACGCGGCCGCCGCGAGCGGGTGGCAGTCACCGTTCAGCAGCCCCGAGTCGGCGACGCTACCCGACGTGGATCCCGCGATCGCCGAGCAGATTCAGCGCCGGGTGAAGTCGATCTGGGGCTACGCCGCATCGCGGACGAAGCACTTCGACGACTTCTTCATCGCCGCGGGCGCCGCGGGAATCCGGCAGGTGGTCATTCTGGCCGCAGGCCTCGACGCACGGGCGTGGCGGTTGCCCTGGGTGTCCGACACCGTGATCTACGAGATCGACCAGCCCAAGGTGCTCGAGTTCAAGGCCGAGACGCTGCGGGCGCACGGCGCCGTGCCTGCCGCCGACGACCCGGCAGCCCCCACCACCAAAGCCGTCCCGATCGACCTCCGGCAGGACTGGCCGACCGCCCTGCGCCAGGCGGGCTTCGACGCTGCCCAGCCGACGGCCTGGCTGGCCGAGGGACTGCTCCCCTATCTCCCGGCGGCCGCCCAGAATCTGCTGTTCGACAGGGTTCAGGAGCTCAGCGCGGTGGACAGCCGGATTGCGGTGGAGGTGTTCGGCGCGGAGTACTTCGACGAGGACTACCAGCGGCGGCGCAGGGAGAACATGCAGGAGATGCGTGCCGTCATGGCCAAGGCCGGGCGCGAGATGGCCGACGTCACCGACCTGTTCTTCAACGAACCTCACGCCGACGTCGCCGAGTGGCTACGCGACCACGGCTGGGAGGTCCGCTCCGATACCTCAGCCGAACTGTTGACCCGCCACAAACCCGAACTGCCTCAGGACGTCCAGAACCCCAGCAGCCTCTTCGTCGAGGGTCGGCGGGTCGGCCTCTAGGCCCTAGTCCGCTGGACCGCCGTCGGCGAGCTGGAACTCGATCATGGCGGCGACGGTCTCGACGGCGTCCCGCAGGGCGTCCAGCCGCGCCGCAGCGGAGGCCGCCTCCAGCACCGAGTAGCGGTCGGCCTGCCCCATCGGCACCCGCGATGCCAACGCATACAACCGTTTTCCCGCGTCGTCACCCGGCTCCGGCTCGCCGAGCAGCTCCTGCCGCGACGGCAACGTCGCATTCCGCGCCGAGGCGATCCGCTCGAACATCTCCATCACCCGGTCCTCGACGACAGCGATGTCGTCGATGGTGACGGTCGGGCCCGCCTCGTCGCGCCACGGCTCGACGTCGGCTCGCGGGTACGGGTCGTCATCGAGCCACGAGGTGACCCGGATCCGCTCGCGCATCTCACATTCGAGCCGGTAGCGGCCGTCACCGAAGTCCTGGCAATCCACGATGTGCGCCATCGCGCCGACGTCGCACCGGGCGTCGTCACCACCGACCTCGCGGCCAGCGGCGATCAGCACTACCCCGAATTCCATTGCACTACTAAGGCATTCGCGAACCAGCGCACCGTAGCGCGGCTCGAAGATCCGCAGCGGCAGGTCCTCGCCGGGCAGTCTGACGGACTCCAGCGGAAACATCGGCCTGATAGTCATGGGAACCTACAGAACCAACTCGGCGATCAACGCATCGACGACGGCCCGCAGATCACCGTCGTTGTCCTCGGCGACCCGGCGCTGACGCTGGTACGACGCACCGTTGTGGTAGATGTTCGACACCTGCGCCAACTCGTCGGCACACCCCAACGACTTCGCGACCGGCTCCAGTCGGTTCAACAGATCGTCGAGATCTTCGGTGACCAGTCGCTCGTTGCTGTCCTCGTCGAGGATGATCACCGCGTCGAGGCCGTATCGCGCGGCGCGCCACTTGTTCTCCTGCACGTGCCACGGCGGCATCGTCGGCAGGTGCTCACCGGCGTCGAGCCGCCGGTCCAGGTCGACGACCAGGCAGTGGGTCAGCGCGACCAGCGCACCGAGTTCGGCGATGTTGGAGATACCATCGAAGATGCGCACCTCGATGGTGCCGAGATGCGGTGAAGGCCTTATGTCCCAACGAATTTCGTTCATGTGATCGATGATGCCGGTCTTCTTCTGATCATGGACGAACTGCTCGAACTGGGACCACTCCTGAAAGTGGAAGGGCAGACCCGCGGTGGGCAACTGTTGGAACATCATCGCGCGATTGCTCGCGTATCCGGTGTCTGCGCCGTCCCAGTAGGGCGACGACGCCGACAGTGCCAGCAGGTGCGGGTACTGGTTGAGCAGCGAGGTGATGATCGGCATCACCCTGTGCGCCGACGAAACCCCGACGTGCACGTGCACGCCCCAGATCAACATCTGCCTGCCCCACCACTGCGTGCGCTTGATCAGCTCGGCGTAACGCGGCGCGTCGGTCAGTTGCTCGGCCGACCACTTGGCGAACGGATGAGTCCCCGCACAGAACAGCTCCATGCCACGGTCGCGCACGATCCGGCGGGCGGGCCCAAGCGTGGCACGCAGATCGTCCATCGCCTCGGCGGAGTTGGCGCAGATCCCGGTGACGACCTCAACGGTGTTGCGCAGCAATTCCTTGTGCACGTGCGGGCTTTCGCCGATCTCGGCGATGACCGCGGCCGCTTCGTTGCTCAGTTCGCGGGTCTCGGGGTCGACGAGGGCAAACTCCCACTCGACGCCGATGGTAGGCCGGGCCGACCCGGCGAAGTCGATCCGCTGCGGCCGCGAACCAGCCGCTGCCTCACCCGGGGGAAATGACACCGCACGCCACCCGCTTACCGGCGTCACCGGTGGCCATAGTCATTTCGTCGGGGCCGGGCGTGCCGTTGAGCTGCTGGTAGCGCTCCGGCGGGATGTTCGCGAAGTTGTCGGCCTTCTCGTGGATGATGATGGCCGTCTTGGTGCCTGCCTGCAGGTCGGCCGCGGTGAACGCGTCGGTGGTGGTCACCAACATCGCCGAGCCGTCGCCGCGCACCTGCAGGGACGTCAGATCGCCGCTGGCCGGATGGGTGGTGTGCCCGCCGACCTGGAAGTGCGGGCCCGCGGAGTTGAAGTCCGCCGGTGCGCCACCGGTCGGTGCGACCGAGTTGGGTTCGCACTTGCCCACCGAGTGGATGTGCAGGCCATGGAAACCGGGCGTCAACTGGCCGGCGGCGGTGGTCTTGACGGTGAGCGTGGCGACACCGCCGGAGAAGACGATCTGGGCGGTCGCCACCGACGTTCCGTCGGCCGTCTTCAGATCGGCGACGAGGGTCTCACCGGCCGTCGTGGTGGTCGTGGGCTCGGCGCCAGAACTCTGCGCTCCCGCGGATGCCGACGGCGGCGGTGACCCGGTCCAGACCGGAGGGGTGGTGCCGGGCTGGGTGGCGACCGGCTCGGACGGGGAGCAGGCGCTCGCGATCGGAACGATGAGTGCCGCGGCGGCGAGGAAGCGGAGCGGGGCAGAGATCGGCATGTCGGAGAGCCTAACTGGTGACGGCCACGATCACGCCGGGCGGTTGCGCCGCGACCGCGGGAGTCCTGGGTTCGACGGCCGCCCCGAGCAGGGTGCCGATCTGGTCGGCGGCCTCCTTCTCACCCGCCGCCTCACCGAAGTAGACGGTCGTGGCGTTGACACCCTCGAGGGCGAGGTTCCCCGTCTCGGTCACGTTCCACTCGGCATCCCGCAGCCGGGTGGCGGTCTGATCGGCCAGACCGGCGACGTCGCTCAGGTTGTAGACCCGCACATCGGGCCGGGCGGCCGCAGGCGCGGGGGTGACCGACGTCGCGGTCGCGGTGGTGGCGGCAGCGGTGGTGGAGCTCGCCGAGCTGCTCTCGTTGTCATCGCTGCCGCCGATGGCCTGGAAGCCGACCAGTAGAAAGACCACGCCCAGGAACAGCAGCACCATGACCATGGCGCGCAATGGCAACCCGGAGGAGTCTCGTTGATTCATCGCACTCACTGTATCGAGCCGGGCTCTTCGGGCGAAAAGCCTCAGGTATCGATCACGTCACGTCGAAGCCGAGGCGGCGCGCCGCACGAGCCTTCTGGCGGCTGGCCCGGAGTCGACGCAGACGCTTGACCAGCATGGGGTCGGCCGCGAGCGCCTCCGGACGGTCGACGAGTGCGTTCAGAACCTGGTAGTAACGCGTCGCCGACATCGAGAACAGTTCCTTGATCGCGTCTTCCTTGGAACCCGCGTACTTCCACCACTGCCGCTCGAAGGCAAGGAGGTCGTGCTCGCGGCGAGTGAGACCGTCGGCGAGAGCCGCGTCGTCCCCGGACTTTTCAGTCCGCGCAATGGCGCCGTCCATTTGCTCTCTGGCCCTTCCCCGCACTCGAGACATTCCGGTGGTGTCGGCCAACATTGAACCACGGCAGACGGTGTTGAGCCGTGAGCCTTACCCGCGAGTCGGCTGACTTCAACTTGCCCACTAATCTTTTCGGATGGCCGTAGTACCAATCCGCATCGTGGGAGATCCCGTCCTGCACACCGCGACCACTCCGATCCCGGTAGGCGATGACGGTTCGCTGCCCGCCGACCTCGCGGATCTCATCAACGATCTCTACGAAACCATGGACGCGGCCAACGGTGTCGGGTTGGCCGCCAACCAGATCGGTATCGCCAAGCGAGTCTTCGTCTACGACTGCGCCGACGAGCGCGGCCGGCCCAGCCGCCGGCGCGGAGTGGTCGTCAATCCGGTACTCGAGACCTCCGAGGTGCCCGAGACGATGCCCGACCCGGACAACGACGACGAGGGCTGCCTGTCGGTCCCTGGCGAATCCTTCCCCACCGGCCGGGCCAGCTGGGCGCGCGTCACCGGGCTGGACGCCGACGGCACGCCGATCACGCTGGAGGGTTCCGGACTGTTTGCCCGGATGCTCCAGCACGAGACCGGCCATCTCGACGGCTTCCTCTACCTCGACAAGCTGATCGGCAGGCATGCCCGCGCGGCGAAGCGCACGGTGAAGTCCAACGGCTGGGGCGTGCCGGGGCTGACCTGGACTCCCGGCGAGGACCCCGATCCGTTCGGGCACTAGCCGGCGGGCGCAGCGACATGGGGAATCTGCCCGAGGCCGGCACCAGGGTCAGTCTGCGGTATCGCCTGCCTGCCGGTTCGGTGCCACCGTTCAGCGATGTGGTCGGCCATCTGCTCGACGTCGGCCCCACCTTGGCTGTCCGCGACAAGCGCGGTGACGTCGTCACCATCGCCGCGGCCGACGTGATCTCGGTGAGGCCGTTGTCGGCCGTGCCGGTCCGCACCTCCGAGATCCGCAACCTGGAGCACGCGGCTGCGCTCGGCTGGCCGGGTGTCGAGCAGCAGTGGCTCGACGGCTGGCTGCTGCGCTTCGGCCATGGCAGCACTCGACGAGCGAACTCGGCGGTGCCGCTGCTGCCGTGGCCCGGCGTGAACACGGGCGCGATCGCCGACTGGTACGCCGCCCGCGGGGTGCCGCCGCTGCTGGCCGCGCCGGACCGGCTGTTCCGCGTGCCCCCCGGCGTGCCGACCGATGGCGAGAACGTCGTGATGGCAAGGCGATTGACCGAGGGGACGGTCACCGCTGCGGCGAGGTTGACGCCGCAGCCGGATGACGAGTGGTTGAGCCTGCATCCGCGGGAGGTACCGGTCGACGTACTGACCGCCGTCGTCGACGGCGAGGTGGTCTTCGCCAGCCTCGCGGGCGCCGCGGTCGGCCGGGCCGCGGTCACCGTGGCCCCGGACGGAACCCGCTGGGCCGGGCTGTCGTCCGTGCACGTGGCGCAGGGCGCGCGCCGTGGGGGCCTGGCCCGCTCGCTGTGCGAGGCCCTCCTTGGCTGGGCGACCGAACGCGGGGCCACTCGCGCCTACGTGCAGGTTCTCGCCGAGAACACCGCCGCGACCAGGCTCTACGAGTCGATGGGATTCGGCGTGCATCACCGCTCGCGGTACGTGTCGCTAGGGTAGCCGCGTGCGACTGGCCACCTGGAACGTCAATTCGATCCGCTCCCGCATCGATCGGGTCACCGACTGGCTGGAACGCGGCGACGTCGACGTGCTGGCGATGCAGGAGACCAAGTGCACCGACGCACAGTTCCCCACCATGCCGTTCGCCGCGCTCGGGTACGAGGTCGTGCACGTCGGGCACAACCAGTGGAACGGTGTGGCGATCGCCTCGCGGGTCGGCATCGACGACGTCCAGATCGGTTTCGACCAGCAGCCCGCGTGGAGCGACGCCTCCGAGGCAAGGGCGATCGGCGCGACGTGCGGCGGAGTGAGGGTCTGGAGCCTGTACGTGCCCAACGGCCGCACCGTCGAGGACCCGCACTACGCATACAAGCTGAAATGGCTTGCGGCACTGAGGAACACCGCTTCGGACTGGCTGGCCGAGGATCCGACTGCGCCGATCGCGCTCGTCGGGGACTGGAACATCGCCCCCACCGACGAGGACGTCTGGGACGTCGAGGTCTTCAAGGGCAGCACCCATGTCACCCCACCCGAGCGGGCGGCATTCGCCGCCGTGGAGGACGCGGGTTTCGCCGACGTGGTGCGCCCATTCACACCAGGCCCCGGCGTCTATACCTACTGGGACTACACCCAGCTGAGGTTCCCCAAACGCCAAGGCATGCGCATCGACTTCATCCTCGGTTCACCCGCGGTGGCAGCCCGTGTCACGCACGCCGAGATCGTCCGGGACGAACGCAAGCCCGGTAAGAAGGGCACCCCGGCGCCCAGCGATCATGCACCGGTCCTGGTGGAACTCGGCGACTAGGAACCGGGACGCGGCGCGGTCAGCCGAACAAGGGAAGTGCGCGCTTGCGTGCCAGGGCGTCCATGCCGCGTTGGATGCTGTCCTGCACTTCCTGGTACTTCTGCTCGACGTAGCGCTCGTCTTCGGCGCGTTCGGGATCGGCGTCCACTTCCACGGCGGGCATGAAGCGGGTCCGGATCTTGGCGGGCAGCGGAAACTGCGGCAGCGCCGCAGGCGCGATTCCCCACGGCAGCGAGATCGCCAGCGGAAACACCTTGAGCCGCAGGATCTTGTCCAGTTTGAGCGCGCTCGACAACCGATCGCCCCGCATCAACACCGGCATCGCGTCGGCGCCCCCGACGGTGGCGATGGGCACGATGGGGACGCCTGCCCGAATCGCCATCTTCACGAACCCCTTGCGGCCGGCCAGGTTTGCCTCGTCGCGCTCTCGCCAAGGCCGCAGCGAGTCGACCTCACCGCCGGGCCACAGTGCCACGTCCCTGCCCTCGGCGAGTGCGGTCGCGATCGAGTCCGGTGCGGCAGGCAGTACGCCCATCGCCCGGAAGTATCTGCCGATCACGGGGATGGCCATCAACGCGTCGTGGGCGGTGCCGTGCAGTGGTCGTTCCTGACCGAACCGGCGCCACCACTGCACCCCGACCGTCCACGCGTCCCAGACGAATGGCGCGCCGGAGTGGATGCCGACCAGCAGCACCGGCGACTCCGGGAGGTTCTCCCAGCCGTCCATCTCCATGCGGAACCAGTAGTCGACCAGGGCGTTCCACAGGAACTTCTGGCGCTGCATGGTGGCTTCGTCCTGGCCTGACAGGTCCCAGTCCGCTGCGCGCCCGGCAACCCAACCGGCGAGCCCGCCACCGGCCTCGCTTCGTTTGGCGTCCATGGCGTCGCGGGCTGCCTTGGCATGCTCCCTGGCCTGGTCGCGGAGCTTGCGTGGTCGAGCATCGGTGGTCGTCATGAGAGTCGGGTACCCCGACTGTGCCCGGCGTCACACGTCTAGCCAGACTTCGGACGATTTGGATGCGTGAACACCTCGTCGACGCCGAGCGACCGGTCAGCCGCGACCGCGAGCCAGGGCCTACGCCGCGTTGTCGGCACCTGCCTCCGAGCCATAGCGGCCCGGGTTGAACAGCGATGCCAGCGCGCCGAGCAGCATCATCACCGCGGCCGCGACGAACACGACGGTCAGTCCGGAGTGGAACGGCTCGGTGATCAACTGGGGGAAGAACGTCTTGCCGGTCAGCACGTCGGCGTTGACGCCGGGCTGCGTCAACGCACCCGACGGCCCGAGCAACTCGCCCATCGGGTTGTAGCCGAGGAACGCGGCGAACAGGCTGCCCACCGGCGGCAGGTTCGCCACGTCGTGGGCGACCGATGCCGAAACACCCTGCGCCTGAAGGCCACTGCTCATCGCCGACGGCAACGTGTTGGCCAACCCGATGATCATCAGCGAGAAGAAGACGCCGATCGACAACGACGAACCCGCGTTGAAGAACGTCGCCCGCACACCGGAGGCCGCACCGCGCTGCGCGGCGGGCACGCTGGACATGATCGCCGCGGTGTTCGGGGCGGTGAAGATGCCACCGCCGAGGCCGTTGAGGAACACCAGCACGGCGAACACCCAGTAGTTGAAGTTCACCGGAATCATCACCAGCGCCACGAAGGTAGCCGCCATCAGCA
>JAOPWT010000098.1 GCA_025965555.1 Mycobacterium sp. | reverse complement strand
ACGAGTCCTCCGGCGGCCGGGCGTTCCTCACCGAGCCGCGGTGCGGCGGCGACACGGTCACGGTGAACGCCTTCGCCGAGGGCGGCGACGAACAGGTGAGCGCGAGCGTCCGATAGCCGATCATTTCCGAGATGGGCCGTCCACAATTTCGCGCTGGTCGCGTCACGACCCGGCTCCTCGGTCGTTTCCCCTGTGTCGGGCCTCGCCCAGGTCCGCACCCGAGGACGCGGGGTGGTGGCGGCGCAGCGGTCTGCCACCACCTCGTCTCGGGACTCCCGGCCCCCGTGTCTAGGCTGGCGCGGTGACTGCAGGCTTCAACGGGTTCCCGGTCGCGGCCCTGGACTTCTACGACGACCTCGAGATGGACAACACCCGGTCCTTCTGGCAGAAGCACAAGGCGGTCTACGCCGAGGCGGTGCGGGCGCCGATGACGGCCCTGGCCACCGCCCTGGCTCCGGAGTTCGCCCCCGACGGACAGACCGTGAAGGTCTTCCGGCCGTTCCGCGACGTGCGGTTCGCCAAGGACAAGACGCCGTACAAGACCCACCAGGGGGCGTACGTCGGGGCTGGTCCCGCCTGTGGGTGGTACGTGGAGATCGCGGCGCGCGGCGTCCGCACCGGGGCCGGCTTCTATGACGCGACTGCCGCCGATCTCGCGCGGATCCGGGCCTCCATCGCCAATGAGCTGACCGGCGATCAGCTTGGCAAGATCCTGGCCAAGCTGAAGCGAAAGGGGTTCACGGTCGGCGGCGACCGGCTGAAGACCTCACCGCGCGGATACGACGCCGACCACCCGCGCATCGAACTGCTGCGGCACCGCTCGCTGACAGTGGGGAGGGACTACGGCTTCGAGCCGATCATCCACACCCCCGAGTTCGTCGACGCCGTACGGGCCGACTGGAAGGCGGCCCGGCCACTCGTCGAGTGGATCAGCGCCCGCCTCGGGGACTAGAGCGCCCGCAGATTCGGGATCGCCTGACGCGCACCGAAGCGGGGATTGCGCGCCATGCCGCTGACCTCGAGCAGTCGCACCGCCCGGAACCGATGCGGCCGCAACGGCTCGAGAAGCTCGAGCATCTCCTCGTCGTCGATCCGGTGCCCGAGCAGTGTGGACCCGACCACGTTGGAGAGGTGGTAGTCGCCGACGGACAGCGCGTCGGCATCACCCCAGGCGCGCTGAGCCACCTCGGCGGCGGTCCACACCCCGACGCCGGGCAGGGTCATCAACGCCGTCCTGGCCTCCTCGGCCGGGCGCGACGACAGCCGCTCAAGTGCGTCTCCCCGCTGCGCGCAACCGATGATCGTCCGCGCTCGGCTCGGGTCGACGTTGGCGAGGTGGAAGTCCCACGACGGGATGCGCCGCCACACGTCGGCCGGCGGCGGGATGCGCATGCGTTCCGGCGCGGGGCCGGGTGCGGGCGCACCGAACTTGGTGACCAGCAGCCGCCAGGCCCGAAATGCGTCCGCGCCTGCGACGCGTTGTTCCAGCACGGCGGGGACCAGTGCTTCCATCACGCGGTCCGTGCGGCCGAGACGCAGGTGGGGAACCCGGCGGTAGGCGGCGGCGATCGTCGGCTCGTCGGGAGCGAAGCCCGTCGCGTCGTCGTGCGCACCCAACATCGCGGGCAGTCGCTCGACGAACTCGGTGGCACCCTCTCCCCACGCCTCACACCCGACCGTGCTGAGCGCAGATCGTTCGATCCGTGCGGCGACCGGGCCGCTCGGCATCAAACTGGTCTTCCAGATCGCGCCGTCGACCAGTTGGTAGCACGGGTCACCGGGGCCGCGACGCTGTGGGGACAGCGTCATCGAGGGGCTGGCAGGTCCGCCGAAGGTCACGCTGGCGGAACTGGGCACCGCCACAGGCTAACCGACCGTGACGTCGGCCTTGTTCGCGTAGAACGCCACGTGACCCGCGATGTCGGCCACCGCCGGGTAGGGCTGCTCGTAGGTCCAGATCGCGTCGTCGACGGTGCCGCCCGCGGCGCTGAGGTGGTAGTAGTTCGCCTCGCCCTTGTACGGGCAGTAGGTGGTGGTGTCGCTGCGCGTCAGAGCGGACGGCGCCACGTCGGTCAGCGGTACGTACTGCACCGCGGGATAGGTCGACTCCTGCAGGGTCAACGCGTCGTCGGTCTCGGCGACGACCTCACCGTTGACCCGGACGACGACGTGGCGACCGGTCGGGGTGACGGTGATGGGGTGCTCGGCGGTGGGCTGGAGAACTGCGCGTTCGGTCATGGTCACACCAACGTTCGCAGAGTGAGCCATGATTCCGCATCCCCTGGCTACGATCACGCCATGAGCGAACCCTCGGCCCAAGCGTCGGTCACGATCTCGGCGAGCTGTGCCGACGTCTACGCCCTCATCACCGACCTGCCGACGATGGCGACGCTGGCCGAGGAGGCCGACCGGATGGAGTGGCACAAGGGTGACGCCGCCCGGCCCGGCGCGGTGTTCAAGGGTCACAACACCAACCGCGGCAAGAAGTGGACCACCAAGTGCACGGTCACCCACGCCGAGCCGGGCCGGGTGTTCGCCTTCGACGTCAAGAGCGCGATCGTCCCGGTGGCCCACTGGCGCTACGACATCGAACCCGTCGATGGCGGCTGCCGGGTCACCGAGCAGACCTGGGACCGGCGGCCTGGCTGGTTCCGAAAGCCCGCAGGCATGGCCACGGGTGTCAGCGATCGCACTGGCGCCAACGCCAAGCACATCGAGCTCACGCTGCAGCGTCTCAAGGCGAAGGCCGAAGCCTGACGCAGCGAGCGGCTACGGCCTGCCGGTGATCAGGTCCGCGACACCCGCGATGGGGGACGTGGTGGCGCGGCCGCTCGACTCGTGCCGGTCGGCGAGCTTGTAGGCGATGTAGAGACTGCGGACACCGAGCCAGCGCAGCGGTTCGGGCTCCCAGTTCTTCGAGCGGTGTCCGACCCACGGCAGTTCGGTCCTCGCCGTCTTCTCGTTCAGCACCAGATCCGCGAGCGTCCGCCCGGCCAGATTGGTCGCGGTGACGCCGTGCCCGACGTAGCCACCGGCCCAGCCCAGTCCCGTCGCCCGGTCCAGGTCGATGGCCGCCGTCCAGTCCCGCGGCACGGCCAGCACGCCGCACCAGCCGTGCGCGATCGGTACGTCGCGCACCTGCGGCAGCACGTCGTGCAGCACCTCGCTCAGATGGCGGATCGTGCGCTGCGGGACCTTGCCGTCGACGTCGGTCCGCGACGCGTAGCGGTACGGCACGCTCCGACCCCCGATCGCGATGCGATCGTCGACCGTGCGCTGGGCGTAGAAGAATCCGTGCGCAAGGTCGCCGACCGTCTCCCTGCCGTCCCAGCCGATGGCTTCCCATACGTCGGCACTGATGGGTTCGGTGGCGATCATCGAGCTGTTCATCGGCAGCCAGCGCCGCTTCAGCCCCGGCAGGCCTGCGGTGAAGCCCTCGGTGGCGCGCAACACGATGGGCGCCTTGACGGTGCCCCTCGGCGTCGTCGCGCGGCCCGCCGCGATCTCCGTGACCGGGGACTGCTCGTAGATCTGCACGCCGAGTGCCTCGACGACGTCCGCGAGACCCCGCGCCAGCGACGCAGGTTGGATGCGGGCGCAGTGCGGCGTGTGGTACGCAGCGACGACACCGTCAAACCGAATGCGTTGCGCCGCTTCGGCTGTCGTCAACTCGGTCAGGTCGTCGCCGCCCCACTCGCGTTCCTCGGCAAGCTCGGCGGCCAGCCGCTTCGCCTGGGCGGGGTTGCGGGCGATCTGCAGGGTGCCGCCCTTGACGATGCCCGCGTCGATGCCTTCGCGGGCCGCGACGTCGATCACCTCGTCGACGGACTCGTTGAGCGCCCGCTGCCACGCCAGCACGCTGTCGCGCCCGTGTTGCTTCGCCATCGCGTGCCGGTCGCCGGGCACCAGACCCGACAGCCAGCCGCCGTTGCGGCCAGACGCGCCGAATCCGGCGAAGCGGGCCTCGAGGATCGTGACGCGCAGCGTGGGGTCGGCACGCTTGAGGTAGTACGCGGTCCACAGCCCGGTGTAGCCGGCGCCGACGATGCATACATCGGCGTCGCGATCACCGGGCAGCCATGAGCGCGGCGATGGCATCTTGGCGAACCAGTGCGAGATGTGACCGTTGACGGGGAGCACGGTAAGAGTCTGGCAGGGGCGCGACCCGATCTGCGCCGTCGGTGGCCGTTGGGGGAACGGAATGGCCGTCAGGCACGCTGTTGGTTGAGATGACCGCCACCGCACCCGCCCTGCTCGACGACCCGAACGATCTGTCCGCCCTGCGCGCGAAGGGCGCCGATCCCGACGAGCTGTTCGCCTCGTTCGCTGCCTGGGCCGAGGCGAGTGGCACCGTGCTGTACCCGGCGCAGGAGGAGGCGCTGATCGAGTTGGTCAGCGGCGCGAACGTCGTCCTGGCCACACCGACCGGCTCCGGCAAGTCGTTGGTGGCCACCGGCGCGCTGTACGCGGCGTTGGCGCAGGGGCAGCGCAGCTACTACACCGCGCCCATCAAGGCCCTGGTCAGTGAGAAGTTCTTCGCGCTGTGCGACGTGTTCGGCGCGGTGAACGTCGGCATGCTCACCGGTGACGCCTCGGTCAACGCGGGGGCGCCGATCATCGCCTGCACCGCGGAGGTGCTGGCCAACATCGCACTGCGCGAAGGGGCCGACGCCGACATCGGCCTCGTCGTCATGGACGAATTCCACTTCTACGGCGACCCCGACCGCGGCTGGGCCTGGCAGGTGCCGCTTCTCGAGCTGCCGAACGCGCAGTTCCTGCTGATGTCGGCCACGCTCGGTGACGTCACCTTCCTGCGCGAGGATCTCACCCGCCGCACCGGCAGGCCGACGGCTCTTATCGCCAACGCGGAGCGCCCGGTCCCGCTGCACTTCTATTACGCGACCACGCCGATGCACGAGACGATCCAGGATCTGCTCGACACCAAGCAGGCGCCGATCTACGTCGTGCACTTCACGCAGGCCTCCGCACTGGAGCGGGCCCAGGCGTTGATGAGCGTCAACGTCAGCACCAAGGAGGAGAAGGCCGCGATCGCCGAGCTGATCGGAGCGTTCCGATTCTCGTCGGCCTTCGGGACGACGCTCTCGCGACTGGTCCGCCACGGGATCGGCGTTCACCACGCCGGGATGCTGCCGAAGTACCGGCGGCTGGTGGAACAGCTGGCGCAAGCCGGTCTACTCAAGGTCATCTGCGGCACGGACACTCTGGGTGTCGGCATCAACGTGCCGATCCGGACCGTCGTCTTCTCCGCGCTGTCGAAGTACGACGGCACCCGCACGCGACTGCTCAACGCCCGCGAGTTCCATCAGATCGCAGGCCGCGCCGGGCGGGCGGGCTACGACACCGCGGGCACCGTCGTCGTGCAGGCACCCGAGCATGAGGTGGAGAACCTCAAGCAGTTCGCAAAGGTCGCCGACGACCCGAAGAAGCGTCGAAAGCTGGTCCGCCGCAAGGTACCCGAGGGCATGGTGCCATGGAGTGAGAAAACCCAGCTCCGGCTAGTCGAAGCCTCCCCGGAACCCCTGACCAGCAACATGCGGGTATCGACCTCAATGATCCTCGACGTCGTCGACCGTCCCGGTGACCCCTTCGTCGCAATGCGGCGGCTGCTCACCGACAACCACGAACCGCGCAAGCGGCAGCTCAAGCACATCCGCGAGGCGGTTGGCATCGCCCGTTCACTGCTGCAGGCCGGTGTCCTGGAGCGGCTGACCGAACCAGAGGCCGACGGACGCCGCTACCGCCTGACCGTCGACCTGCCGCCCGACTTCGCTCTGAACCAGCCGCTGTCGACTTTCGCGCTCGCCGCGATCGACGTACTCGATCCCTCGTCGGAAACGTATCCGCTGGATGTGGTTTCGGTGATCGAGGCGACGCTGGAGGATCCGCGCCAGATCCTGTCCGCGCAGCTGAAGAAGGCCAGGGGCGAGGCCGTCGCCGCGATGAAGGCCGAGGGCATCGAGTACGACGAGCGGATCGCACTGCTCGACGAGGTCACCTATCCAAAGCCGCTCGACGAGGTGCTCGGGCACGTTTTCGACGTCTACCTACAGAGCAATCCGTGGGCGGCCGACGGGCAGCTGTCACCGAAGTCCATCGTGCGCGAGATGTGGGAGCGGGCGTTTACCTTCCGGGAGTTCGTCAGCGTCTACGGGCTGACCCGGTCTGAGGGTGCCGTGCTGCGCTATCTGTCCGACGCGTACAAGGCGCTGCGGTCGGGGGTGCCTGCCTCGGCGCGGACCGAGGCGGTCACCGACATCGTCGAGTGGCTCGGAGAGCTTGTCCGCCAAGTCGATTCGAGCCTGCTCGACGAGTGGGAGCAACTCACCAGCCCGGACCAAGTGCTGGACGCTCCCGTCGCAGTGCCTGCTCGCCCGCGCCCGCTGACGGGTAACGAGCGGGCGTTCACCGCGATGGTCCGCAACGCGCTGTTCCGTCGGGTGGAACTGTTCGCGCGGCGCCGGTGGTACGACCTCGGACTGCTCGACGGCGACTCCGGCTGGACGTCGGAGCGCTGGGCGGAGATCGGGGCCGAGTACTTCGACGAGCACGACGAGGTCGGCACCGGCGCCGACGCGCGCGGCCCGGCGCTGTTGCTCATCGACCGGCAACCCGGACGGTGGCAGGTGCGCCAGATTCTGGATGACCCTGCCGGAGACCATGATTGGGGCTTCAACGTCGAGGTGGACCTGGAAGCCTCCGATGAGGAGGGCT
>JAOPWT010000083.1 GCA_025965555.1 Mycobacterium sp. | reverse complement strand
CCCGCGCCGAACGTGGATTACCCCCACGCCTGGGTCGCCGAATCGTGGGGGTAATCCACGTTCGGCGCGGGGGTTGCGGCGGGATTTTCGTCCGCGGGGCGTGGTCTGGCACAAGGGGCGGCTGTCTGCCGCGCGACACGGTTCGGATCGCTACCCGCGCTCGATGCGCTGCGCGGCGGTCACACACGCAAGGCAAAACCGGACCGGGCAATCCGCCCGAGTCGCTGAATTGCAAGCGTGGCAATCACAGGAGAAGTCGTTCGACCATGGCTGTCAAGATCAAGCTCGCCCGTTTCGGCAAGATTCGCAACCCCCAGTACCGCATCGCCGTCGCCGATGCGCGCAACCGCCGCGATGGCCGCGCCATCGAGGTCATCGGCAAGTACCACCCGAAGGAAGATCCCAGCTTCATCGAGATCGACTCGGAGCGTGCGCTGTACTGGCTTGGCGTTGGCGCACAGCCGACCGAGCCCGTCCTCGCGCTGCTGAAGATCACCGGTGACTGGCAGAAGTTCAAGGGCCTGCCGGGCGCCGAGGGCACGCTGAAGGTCAAGGAGCCCAAGGTCAGCAAGCTGGACCTGTTCAACGCCGCACTCGCCGCCGCCGACGACGCCCCCACCGGCGACGCAACGACGGCCAAGAAGAAGAAGGCCCCCGCCAAGAAGGCCGACGAGGCCGAGGCAGGCGAGGCGGCCGCCGAGTCCGCACCCGCTGCCGACGCCGCGGCCGAATGAGCACAGTCGTCGTCGACGCCGTCGAGCACCTGGTGCGTGGCATCGTCGACAACCCCGATGACGTCCGCGTCGACATGGTGACCAACCGCCGCGGGCGCACCGTCGAGGTGCACGTGCACCCCGACGACCTCGGCAAGGTCATCGGTCGGGGCGGCCGCACGGCGACCGCGCTGCGCACGCTGGTCGCAGGCATCGGTGGCCGCGGTATCCGCGTCGACGTGGTGGACACCGACCAGTAGCGGAGTAGACGACGCTCCGAAGGCAGGGGCGAAGCGACTCGGGAAGAAAAGACATGGACCTCGTCGTCGGACGTGTCGTCAAGGCGCACGGAATCGGCGGCGAGATCGTCGTCGACGTCCGCACCGACGATCCCCACGACCGTTTCGCCCCTGGTACCGCGCTGCGCGCCAGGGCGCGTGACAAGACCGAGCGCAACTTCGTCGTCGACTCGATGCGTGAACACGGCGGCCGGCTACTCGTCCGGCTCGACGGTGTCGCAAGCCGCGATGCCGCAGATGCCTTGCGCGGCAGCCTGTTCATCGTCGATACGGCCGACCTGCCGCCGATCGAGGACCCCGACGAGTTCTACGACCACCAACTCGAGGGTCTGCGGGTGCGCACCCTGGCCGGGCGGGACGTCGGCACCGTTGCCGAGGTCTTGCACACCCCGGCGGGGGAGATCCTTGCGGTGCGACCCGCCGAGAGCGACGGTCCGGAGGTTCTGGTGCCCTTCGTCAGTGCCATCGTGACGGCGGTATCGCTGCAGGATGGCTTCGTCGAGATCGATCCTCCCGACGGCCTACTGGATCTGGACTCGATCTAGGTGCGCCGCCATGCGTATTGACGTCGTCAGCATCTTTCCGGACTACCTCGATCCGCTCCGACAGTCCTTGCCTGGCAAGGCGATTGCCAACGGCATCGTGGAGATCGCCGTCCACGACCTGCGCCGCTGGACCCACGACGTGCACCATTCGGTGGACGACTCGCCCTACGGGGGTGGCCCCGGGATGGTCATGAAGGCACCCGTGTGGGGTGACGCGCTCGACGAAATATGCACCACCGAAACCCTTCTCGTCGTCCCGACTCCGGCGGGCCGACCCTTCCGGCAGGCCGATGCGCAGCGGTGGAGCGCCGAGGCCCACCTGGTCTTCGCGTGTGGGCGCTACGAGGGCATCGACCAACGCGTCGTCGAGGATGCCGCACAGAGGATGCGCGTCGAGGAGGTGTCCATCGGTGACTACGTATTGCCGGGCGGTGAATCCGCGACACTGGTCATGATCGAGGCCGTCGTCCGCCTGCTTCCCGACGTTCTCGGCAATCCCGTTTCACACCAAGATGATTCGCATTCTGACGGCTTGCTCGAAGGTCCGAGTTACACCAGGCCACCGAGCTGGCGTGGACTCGACGTTCCACCCGTGCTGCTGTCCGGTGACCATGGCAAGGTGGCTGCATGGCGTCGCGCTCAGGCGTTGCAGCGCACCCGCGAACGTCGACCGGACCTGCTGGACTGACCTAGATGTGCCCACCGGGGAACATGGTCTTGACCGCCTGAGTGATGGTCGCGCGCGCGTCGTCGGCGTCGGTGGCCTCCATGGAGCTGATCGCCATCACGTAGCGCCGATCCGGGCCGATCACGCCGGTGGACACATGCAGCCAGTCGGCACCGATGCAACACATCCAGCCCTGTTTCACGGCAACGGGCTCGGCGTAGAGCCCCTCCGGGATGCCGAACCGCTGCGGATAGACACCACCGGGAACCATGCCGTCGGGCGCCGTCGGCGTCGACGCCGCCAGGTTGGACAAGATCAGGCTGGCCTGTTCCGGTGGCAGTCCGCCGGTGCCCGCCAACATCATGTCGTAGTAGCGGACCAGGTCGGTCACCGAGCTGATGGTGTTGAACCACCGCCCGTTGCTCGGCGGATAGGTGGCACTCAATCCGTAGCGCGCAACCACGCGATTGATGATCGCGCTGCCGCCGCCGCGGTTCCAGAAGTTCTCCGCTGCGCTGTCGTCGGATGACCGCAGCATCCTGTCGAACGCGGCGCGGTCGTCAGGAGACAGCTGCGTCTGGCCCTTGGAGACCTGCAGCAGAAGGTCGTCGGCGATGAAGAGTTTGACGACCGAGGCGATGGCGATGGACCCGCTGTTCACATTGGTGACCAGCTGGCCGGTGTTTCGGTCGAGCACGGCAACGGTGATGTCTGCGCCGGACTTGGAGGCGTCTGCGACGGCCTGCCGCTCCCGTGTGTCCAGTCCGGAGAAGGCCGCTGCCGGCTCGTCGGGGGGAGCCTCCGGTAGCGGGGCTATGCTGCCGAGCGGAGCCACCACGGTGAGCGGGGGCGAGGCAGGCGCGGGAGGAGTGCCGTAGACCTTGGCCTCACATCCGGCAGCGATCGTGACCGCGGTCGCCGCGAGTGCGGTGACCATCAGCAGCTTTGACGGCCGCCGGAACATGGCCCTCCCTAAAGGAGTGGTGAGATGAACGGGGTGGTGGCTCTCGCCCGAGGGTGCGAACCTCCCTACCCTCGTTGCGTAGCCTAACTGTTCGGCGCGGTTGCCGCGCCCGCAGGCAAACCACGTGTTGCGGGTGACGTGCACGCCCATGGTCGGGCACGATTTCGTCGGTGAGGTGCCCATCTGGCACAATTGACCAGTTGCCTGCGCACGACGGGGAAACACGCTCCCGCCTGTTGCGCGACAAGCACGAAGACCTCGGTCCGGCTATGCGTCGCACAGCGACGTGAGGCCAACGGCCGCAACGAGAACACGATCAAACGATCCGAACCATGAGGAAGTGTCACCGATGAACACCCTGGACTTCATCGACCAGTCGTCGTTGCGCGACGACATCCCGGCCTTCAGCCCCGGCGACACCGTGAACGTCCACGTGAAGGTCATCGAGGGTTCCAAGGAGCGGGTCCAGGTCTTCAAGGGCGTCGTGCTACGCAGGCAGGGCGGCGGCGTTCGCGAGACCTTCACCGTGCGCAAGGAAAGCTACGGCGTCGGCGTCGAGCGGACCTTCCCGGTGCACTCGCCGAACATCGACCACATCGACGTCGTCACCCGCGGTGACGTGCGACGCGCCAAGCTGTACTACCTGCGCGAGCTTCGCGGCAAGAAGGCGAAGATCAAGGAAAAGCGCTGATCGGCTCCGGCGCCGCGCCCGGATGGGTGTGACGGTTGGACCCGGAGCAGCGCGGCGCTCAGCACCGCGCTGGCTACTCTGAAGGCGTGACCGGACCCGCCGACGCCCCTGACGCCACCGACAAGGACCCTGCGCCGTCCGATCAGTCGGATCGCGAGCTCGACACCGTCGAAGACGACGACAGCGAGGGGGATTCGCCGAAGAAGAAGCGCGGCGCGGTACGCGAAGCGGCGATTCTACTCAGCATCGCGCTCGTTCTGTACTACGTCATGCTGACGTTCGTCGCGCGGCCGTACCTCATTCCCTCGGAGTCGATGGAACCCACGCTTCACGGCTGCGCGGGGTGTGTCGGCGACCGCATCATGGTCGACAAGGTCACCTACCGGTTCAGCACGCCGGAGCCCGGTGACGTCATCGTGTTCAAGGGCCCGCCGGCGTGGAACGTCGGCTACAAGTCGATCCGCTCCGACAAC
>JAOPWT010000056.1 GCA_025965555.1 Mycobacterium sp. | reverse complement strand
CGTGGTGCAGCAGGTCCGCGAGGTGGTCGGAAAGCTGGTCGCCGAGGTCGGCTGAGACCGCACACCATCTCATCAGGACGGCTTTGCTGTTCAGGTCCGACCCGAGATCGATGTCGGTGGCTGGTGGTAGACCAGGTGCTCGAGTACGACGCGTGCGGTCTGTGACGTCCGACACGCCGAGAAAAGTCGAGTGTGGTGGCTTACGACCAGGGAATTTCATCAATGTCGTTCAGAACATCTTGTATCTCTTCTGATTGTCGGACACTAGGTGTAGTGTCTTGCAGACCGACAGGCCCCCAAAGTTCGGAGGTCGGCCGGAGCTCCCGAACCCGGCAAGTTGGGCCATCCAGGCGCCGGTCAGGCAGCTTCGGGCGGCGGGAATTCCAAGGGTCGCCGGGCTGCTGAACTTCAGGGGATAGCAGTAGCCAGTCAGACCAGTTTTCGCAGAGGAGCCGTGCCGAAGATGACAGTCACCGTCTACACCAAGCCCGCTTGCGTGCAGTGCAACGCCACCTACAAGGCCTTGGACAAGCAGGGCATCGCCTACGAGAAGGTCGACATCAGCCTGGACACCGAGGCGCGTGACTACGTCATGGCGCTGGGTTACCTGCAGGCGCCGGTCGTGGTGGCCGGCAACGACCACTGGTCGGGCTTCCGGCCGGACCGGATCAGGACGCTCTCCGGAGCAGTCGCAGTCACGGCGTAAACGGGTACCCGCGGGCAGAAGGGAGAATGCGATGAGCAATCTCGTCTACTTCTCCAGCGTCTCGGAGAACACCCACCGCTTCGTCGAGAAGCTGGAGATGCCCGCCATTCGCATTCCGCTGCGCGAGCGGATCGAGGTCGACAAGCCCTACGTTTTGGTGTTGCCCACCTACGGCGGAGGGCACGCCAACGGGCCCGACCCCGATGCCGGGGGATACGTTCCCAAACAGGTCATCGCGTTCCTCAACAACGAGCACAACCGGTCGTTGATCCGCGGCGTCATCGCCGCGGGCAACACCAACTTCGGCGCCGAGTACGGCTACGCGGGTGACGTCGTCTCCCGCAAGTGCGGCGTGCCATACCTCTATCGCTTCGAATTGATGGGCACCACCGACGACGTCATCGCCGTCCGTGCTGGCCTCGCCGACTTCTGGAAGGACCAGACGTGCCACCAACCGTCACAACTGCAGAGCACGTAACCTCCGGCGCACACGCGCTGCCGGGGGAGACGGATTACCACGCTCTCAACGCGATGCTGAATCTGTACGACGCCGACGGCAAGATTCAGTTCGACAAGGACCGGGAAGCCGCCAACCAGTACTTCCTGCAGCACGTCAACCAGAACACGGTGTTCTTCCACAATCAGGACGAGAAGCTCGACTACCTGGTGCAGAAGAACTACTACGAGCGCGAGGTGCTCGACCAGTACTCGCGCAACTTCGTCAAGACGCTGCTGGATCGCGCATACGCCAAGAAGTTCCGCTTCCCGACGTTCCTCGGCGCGTTCAAGTACTACACGTCCTACACGTTGAAGACGTTCGACGGGAAGCGCTACCTCGAGCGCTTCGAAGACCGCGTCGTCATGGTGTCGCTGACGCTGGCCGCCGGCGACACGACGCTGGCCGAGAAGCTCGTCGACGAGATCATCGACGGTCGGTTCCAGCCGGCCACCCCGACGTTCCTCAACTCGGGCAAGAAGCAGCGCGGTGAGCCAGTCTCGTGCTTCCTGCTGCGCATCGAGGACAACATGGAGTCCATCGGGCGTTCCATCAACTCGGCGCTGCAGCTTTCCAAGCGCGGTGGCGGAGTTGCGTTGTTGCTGAGCAACATTCGTGAACACGGCGCGCCCATCAAGAACATCGAGAACCAGAGTTCGGGCGTCATCCCGATCATGAAGCTGCTGGAGGATTCGTTCTCCTACGCCAATCAGCTCGGTGCCAGGCAGGGTGCGGGTGCGGTCTACCTGCACGCCCATCATCCCGACATCTACCGCTTCCTCGACACCAAGCGGGAGAACGCCGACGAGAAGATCCGCATCAAGACGCTGTCGCTCGGTGTGGTCATCCCGGACATCACTTTCGAGCTGGCGAAGAAGAACGAGGACATGTACCTGTTCTCGCCGTATGACGTCGAGCGCGTCTACGGCACCCCGTTCGCCGACATCTCCGTGACCGAGAAGTACTACGAGATGGTCGACGACGCGCGCATCCGCAAGACGAAGATCAAGGCGCGCGAGTTCTTCCAGACGCTGGCCGAGCTGCAGTTCGAGTCCGGCTACCCGTACATCATGTACGAGGACACGGTGAACCGGGCCAACCCGATCGAGGGCAAGATCACGCACAGCAATCTGTGCTCGGAGATCCTGCAGGTGTCGACGCCCTCGCTGTTCAACGAGGACCTGACCTATGCCCGCGTGGGCAAGGACATCTCGTGCAACCTCGGCTCGCTCAACATCGCCAAGGCCATGGATTCGCCGGACTTCGCCCAGACCATCGAGGTGTCCATCCGTGCGCTGACCGCCGTGAGCGATCAGACCCACATCTGGTCGGTGCCGTCGATCGAGCAGGGCAACAACGACTCTCACGCCATCGGCCTCGGCCAGATGAACCTGCACGGATACCTCGCCCGCGAGCGCATTCTCTACGGTTCCGAAGAAGGCGTCGACTTCACCAACATCTACTTCTACACGGTGCTCTACCACGCGCTGAAGGCGTCGAACCGCATTGCGATCGAGCGGGGCCGCGCCTTCGGTGGCTTCGAGCGCTCGAAGTACAAGTCGGGTGAGTTCTTCGACAAGTACACCGAGCAGGCGTGGGAGCCGGCGACCGCGCGCGTGCGGGAGTTGTTCGCCGAGGCGGGCATTCGCATCCCCACGCAGGAGGATTGGGTGCGGCTGAAGGAGTCGGTGCAGCAGCACGGCATCTACAACCAGAACCTGCAGGCCGTCCCGCCGACGGGGTCGATCTCCTACATCAATCACTCGACCAGTTCGATCCACCCGGTGGCGAGCAAGATCGAGATCCGCAAGGAAGGCAAGATCGGTCGCGTCTACTACCCGGCGCCGTACCTGACCAACGACAACCTGGAGTACTACCAGGACGCCTACGAGATCGGCTACGAGAAGATCATCGACACCTACGCCGCGGCCACCCAGCACGTGGATCAGGGGTTGAGCCTGACGTTGTTCTTCAAGGACACCGCAAGCACGCGTGACGTCAACAAGGCGCAGATCTACGCCTGGCGCAAGGGCATCAAGACGCTGTACTACATCCGCCTGCGCCAAATGGCCTTGGAGGGAACCGAAGTCGAGGGCTGCGTCAGCTGCATGTTGTGACGGACTGACCTCGAGTGGCCAGTTATGGCACGCAAATCGCGAAAAAGCGTGTGATAACTGGCCGTTCGGCGAGAAGCTAGCTCTCGCGAGACTTCAGGCGTCGCTCCTCGCGTAGCACGCCCTGGTAGCTCTCGCGTTCCGCGACCAGCCACTCGGGCTTCTCCTCGAGCAGCTGATTGATCTGCTCGGTGGTGAGCGCATCGGTGATGCCGCTGCGCGCGAGACCGGCGATCGAGACGCCCAGCTTGGCTGCCACCAGGTTCTTCGGGTGCGGGCCGTTCTTGCGGAGGTCCTTGAGCCATTGCGGCGGATCCGCTTGCAGCGCGGCGAGCTCGGCGCGGGTGATCGGGTTCTCCTGGAACTCCACAGGCGTCGCGGGCAGGTAGACGTCCAGCTTCTTCGCCGCCGTGGCGGGTTTCATGGACTGCGCGTTCGGCCTGCTCATGAACTAGAGCCTATCGGTGGGCCCATCGGTAGCCTGATGCGGTGACCCCGCTCTGCCTCACCGTCGGGTACGTGCCCGGTGTGACGCCCGCGAAGTGGGCTCGGACCTGGGCGCAGCGCCACCCCGAGGTTCCGCTGCAGTTGCATGCCGTCGCCGCGGCAGACGCGGCCGACGCGTTGCGGGCCCACACCATCGACGTGGCGCTGCTTCGGCCGCCGGTCGACACGTCTGAGGTGGCCGTCATCCCCCTCTACGAGGAGGCAACGGTGGTCGTGGTGCCGACCGATCACCTGCTCAGCGCCGCCGACGCGGTCACCGTCGCGGACCTCGACGGCGAACCAATCCTGATCCCGCTCGACGACGTCGTCGCCTGGGCTGCCGCCCCCGGTGTCCACGTGGATCACCGACCCGAGACCACCAGGGATGCAACAGAACTCGTTGCTGCGGGGATTGGCGTGCTCATCGTTCCGCAGTCGTTGGCGCGGCTGCATCACCGCAAGGACCTCGTGTACCGCCCGATCACCGATGCGCCCACCTGCCCCGTGGCGCTCGCCGTCCCCGCGGGGCAGCAGCCGGCACTGGTCGAGGAGTTCATCGGAATCGTGCGGGGTCGCAAACCCAGTTCGTCGCGAGGGCGGGCCGAGCCGGCGCCGAAACGCACCGCACGGGAGAAGACCATTGCCAAGCAGGCCGCCCGCGCCGCCGCGGGGAAGGTCGCGCGCAAACCGGGCTCGCCCAAACGCGGTCGACGCTGACGCAACCTGTCAGCTGCCATAGCGGCGCGGCCGCCGTCGAGTGTGTGGCCTTTGAATGCGCAGTGCGGAAAGCGCTGTCGACTAGCGCCCGCTCGACGAACGGGCGCCGCCTCAGGCGAACCGTCAATAAATCAGTGGAATTCGGCGGCCGGGTGGTTCACCCTCGAAGCCATGAACGTTCAGTTGTATGCGACGCCCGACGGCTTCGGCCCGGTGGCACGCTGGGTCTACCGCAGAGACCCGGTGTTGTTCACGACTGAGCTCACCACCCTGCGTACCTCGAGGTGGCCGACGGATCAGTTGCTCTTGGCCGCCTTCGACTGTGATGGCGAAGTGGGTGCAGCATTACAGATGAGGGGCGCGGTGCTGTTGGTCAGCGGGCTCCCGGCGACGTTGGCGAAGGAAGCGGTCGCAGCGCTTGCGCCGGTGCGACCCGATCTTCCCGCCGTCCGTGGAACAGCCTGCACTGCAGCAGCTTTCAGCCAGGCGTGGACCGAAGCCACCGGCGCGACCGTCGAGACGTCCTTCGAGGAGACGCTGTACCGCCTCGACGATCTGGTGCGGCCCCGGGGAGTCATCGGTGAGGCGCGGCTTGCCGACGATGGTGATGCCGAGTTACTCGTCGGCTGGCTCGACGCGTTCTTCGTCGAGGCGTTCGACGCCGAGTCCGACCCCGACTCGTGCCGGGAACTGCTCGCCGACATCGGGGCGACCGATGGGCGAGTGGTGCTGTGGACGGTAGACGGCGCGCCGGTCGCGATGGCGCGGGTGCATGGCTGCCTGCTCGGCATGTCGCGGATCGGTCCGGTCTACACGGCACCCGCGAGCAGGGGACACGGGTACGGTGCGGCGGTCACCGCCGAGGCAGTGCGGGACGCTCAACGGCAGGGCGCGCGCGACGTGGTGTTGTTCGCCGACGTCGCGAACCCGGTGTCCAACGGGATCTATCGGCGCCTTGGCTTCGTGCCCGTTGCCGAGAACGTGCAGTGCGCGTTCACGGCGTGACGGTCGAGGGCCGCCGTCTACAGACCGGGGATCGCCAGGCCGGTGGATGGTGCCGGGCTGGCGCCGGGCAGTGCGAACGGCAGGGCGGCGGTGGAGCCGGCGCCGGGTAGTCCCAGGGCCGGTGCGGCCATGTTGGTCAAGGTATCCAGCCCCGCGGGCATCTGACCGTTGGACAGCGATGTCATCCAGCCCGGGCATTGCGTCTGGATCACCATGGTCGCGACCCAACCCGCGATGGTCGGGGCCAGGCCGTCATGACCGGACATCTGGGTTGCCATCGAGGCGAGCGTGCTGCCCGGTTGCACCAGCATCGGACAGATCGACTGACCCGCTCCGGCGATCGCCGTGCTGACGGGACCGTTGTTGCCGATGCCGATACCGTTCAACGCGCTGGTGCCCGTATCGCTCGCCACGTCGGCATGCGCATGGGCGGGCCACAGCAGGGCGGCAGCAGCGATGCCGAGGGTCACCGCCAAGGGGCGAAACATCAGAGCGACGGCATAGACGTAGTTCGCCCACGCGATCCCTTGGCGCACCACCATGACGTTGCGCAGCGTCGGCGATGTCCACGGAACGTGCAAGGTCATTGACGTCATCGAGATCTCCCGGGTAGCCCGTAAGAATGCCGCATCGCACTCATTTCACTTTGGTAACAATGGGTTACAAATGTCACAGGAACAACACGAAAGGATCAAGGTTCGCACCAGCGGCGTTTTCTTACCGTTGTCTCAATGACAGCAATGCGAAACTGCCAGACTTTTGAAATGGGCTGAGCAAACCCGGCTTTCGCCGGGGCGGCGCGAGCGGATGCGACGGGGCGCGCCGGATCGTCGCGAGTGAAACGCGGGGTGTGACTTCCCTTGCGCTACTTCACCTTGTGCTGTGGACCCTGTTCCTTCTTGTACAGCGCCTTGAGCATCCGGTCGCGGAAGAACGCGTTGTCGATCAACTTGATGCCGTTGTTCGCGACGGCCGGGATGCCCGCGAGCTTGTGGAAGTAGCGGCCACGCCGGTACTCCTTGCCCCAGGCGGCTTCCATCCGCTGCGAATAGTTGGTGAAGTCGTCCGGCCCACCGTTGGTCAGCGCCGCGATCGCGCACTCGCCAGCGGCGAGTCCGGATTCGAGCGCCTTGGAGATGCCCGCGCCCGACGCCGGCTTGCCCGCACCGAGCGAATCGCCGGTGAAGAGCACGCCGGGACGCCACGGCGGCCATGCGGTGAAGCCCATCGGCAACCGCCAGGCCCGCACCAGCTTGTCCTTCTTCAGCTCCTCGATCGGCGGCAGCCCCCACTCCGGAGGCAGCGTCCGCATGAACTCGCCCATGAACTGGGTGGCATTGATCTGCTGCCAGTTCTTGTAGCTGTTGACGTAGCCCAGACCGATGTTGATGCGGCCGCCACCGAACGGGAACACCCACGCGTAGCCCGGCAGCTGGTCGCCTTGGAACTTCAGGTTGAGATAGATGTCGAGTGAGTCGGAGTCCGGCTTGTCGGCAGGCATCTCCGCGCGGATGGCGATCGCCGAATAGCCGTTGTACTCCGAGTCGATCTTCAAGGCCCGCTTGATCGGGGAGTAGGCGCCGTCGGCCGCGATGACGGCGTCACCGAAGACCTTCTCGCCGCTCTTGAGTACGACACCGACGACGCGCCCGTTCGCGTCGAGCTCCGGTCCCGTCACTTCGCACGACTGCCGGATCTCGGCACCCGCGGACTCGGCGTGCTTGAGCAGCAGGGTGTCGAGCTGGGGGCGCGGGGCGACGTATCCGTGGTTCGGCATCCCGGGGCGGGTCGGGAAGGACAACTCCCACTTCGAGGGGCTGTACACCGTTACCCGGTTGACCCGGTGGAACTTGTCGACCTCTTCGGCGAGGCCCATCTTCTGCAGGTAGCTGACCGCACGTGCCGTCAGGCCGTCACCGCAGGGCTTGTCGCGCGGGAACTCGGCCTTGTCGAGGACGACCACCTTGGCGCCGGTATGCGCTGCCTGCCATGCGGCGGCGGCGCCCGAAGGCCCTCCGCCGGCAATAACCAGGTCGTACCGCTGGGTCATGAGTCTCGTCTCGTCTAGCTGGGGTACATCCGCAGCGATGGTACCCGCGCCACGTAAGGGCCTCTTGCCGAGCACGGTGACGGAAGTCCGACTCGGGTGGGCCGCGAGCACGGCCGCTCGGCGCGGTCTTGGCAGGTCAGCACCTCTGAGCCGGTACAGTGAGTCCGTGCGCAGACCGTCACTTCCCCATCCGGGCACCCAACCGGGGGTGAAGGTCGATGCGCGCAGCGAGCGTTGGCGTGAGCATCGAAAGAAGGTCCGCGCCGAGATCGTCGACGCCGCCTTCCGCGCCATCGACAAACTCGGACCCGAACTCTCGCTGCGCGAGATCGCGGAAGAGGCGGGCACCGCGAAGCCGAAGATCTACCGCCACTTCACCGACAAGTCCGATCTGTTCCAGGCGATCGGCGAGAGGCTGCGGGACATGTTGTGGGCGGCGATCATTCCGTCGATCAACGTGACGACCGACCCCGCTCGCGAGGTGATCCGGCGGAGCGTCCAGCAGTACGTCTACCTGGTCGACGAGCATCCCAACGTGTGCCGGTTCCTCATCCAGGGCCGCTTCGCCGAGCAGAGCGAGTCGACGATGCGGGCGATCAACGAAGGTCGCGACATCACGCTGGCGATGGCCGCCATGTTCAACGACGAACTGCGCGAAATGGAGCTCGACGGTGCGGCGATCGAACTGGCCGCATTCACCACGTTCGGCTCCGCAGCGGCCGCGACGGAATGGTGGCTCGGCCCCGGCACCGACAGCCCGCGGCGGATGCCGCCGGACGAGTTCATCGCCTACATGACCACGATCATGCTGAGCTCGATCTACGGCACCTGCGAACTGCTGGGCATCAAGATCGACCCTGACCTGCCACTGCACGAGGGTGTTCGCCGCCGCGAAAACGTGGCCTGACACCCGGTACCCGGTACCCGCGTTCCCAGGTATCGTTGTTGGCATGACTGTGGCCGAAGAGGCAGGCGCCGTGTCGGCGCAGAAGGAACCCGTCCGTACCCGCGCCGTCATCATCGGAAGCGGGTTCTCCGGTCTCGGCATGGCCATCGCGCTGCAGAAGCAGGGCTTTGGCTCCGACGACTTCGTCATCCTCGAGAAGGCCGACGACATCGGCGGCACCTGGCGCGACAACACCTACCCCGGCTGCGCCTGCGACATCCCGTCGCACATGTACTCCTTCTCCTTCGAGCCAAAGCCCGACTGGACCCACATGTGGTCCCTGCAGCCGGAGATCTTCGACTACCTCAAGGGCGTCACCGAGAAATACGGACTCCGTCGCTATATTCGCTTCAACTCGCACGTCGAGCGTGCCCACTGGGACGACGCCGAGATGCGGTGGCACGTGTTCACCGCCAGCGGGCAGGAGTACGTCGCCCAGTTCCTCGTCTCGGGGGCAGGCGCCCTGCACATCCCGCTCATTCCCGACATCGAGGGGATCGACGAGTTCGCGGGCGCGTCGTTCCACTCGGCGCAGTGGGACCACTCCGTCGACATCACCGGCAAGCGGGTCGCCGTCATCGGCACCGGCGCCAGTGCCATCCAGCTGGTGCCGGAGATCGTCAAGGACGTCGCCGAACTTCAGGTGTACCAACGCACGCCGCCGTGGGTGATGCCTCGGCCCAACAACACGCTTCCCGAGTGGGTCCGACGGACGTTCACCAACGTGCCCGGCACGAGAGCCGCGATGCGTGCAGCCATCTACTGGCTGCACGAGGTGGTGGGCTTCGGCATGACCAAGCAACCCGGGTTGCTGAGAGTCGGTGCCTGGCTGGGGAAGTGGAACATCCGGCGCGCTGTCAAGGACAAGGCGCTGCGCCGCAAGCTGACGCCGAACTACCGGGCCGGCTGTAAGCGAATCCTCAACTCCGACACCTATTACCACGGGATCGCCGATCCCAAGACCCAGGTGGTCACCGAGCGCATCACGCGGATGACGCGTGACGGCATCGTCACGTTCGACGGTGTCGAGCATCCGGTCGACGTGGTGGTGTTCGCGACCGGTTTCCACGTCACCGACTCGTACTCCTACGTCGACATCAAGGGACCCGGCGGCGAGGATCTGGTGGATCGCTGGAATCGCGACGGTGTCGAGGCACACCGTGGCGTCGCGGTCGCCGACATGCCGAACCTGTTCTTCCTGCTCGGTCCGAACACCGGTCTCGGCCACAACTCGGTGGTGTTCATGATCGAGTCCCAGATCCGTTACGTGGCTCAGGCGATCGCCGCCGTCGACAAGAAGCGCGCCCAGGCGGTGGCGCCCACCCGCGCCGCACAGGACGAATTCAACGGCGAACTGCAGGACGATCTCGCCAAGACGGTGTGGAACACCGGAGGTTGCCGGAGCTGGTACATGGACTCCCACGGCGTCAACCGGACCCTGTGGAGCGGCATGACCTGGCAATACTGGTTGGCGACTCGCCGATTGAACACCGATGAGTACGAGTTCACGGGTCGGTGAGCGTGTCCGCGACACGACACGCCAACACAAGTTGTTGTGTTGCGGCGCGGCGTCGTACCCCAGTTGTAGTGTCAGGGCAGCCAGTCATCACGTTCTGAATTGGGGTCAAAGGTGTCCGACGGAATGAAGCTCATCGACCGCGTCTCGGCCATCAACTGGAACCGCATTCAAGACGAGAAGGACGCCGAGGTGTGGGAGCGCCTGACCGGCAACTTCTGGTTGCCAGAGAAGGTTCCGGTGTCGAACGACATCCCGTCGTGGGGCACGCTCAACCCGCACGAGAAGCAGCTGACCATGCGCGTCTTCACCGGCCTGACGCTGCTGGACACCATCCAGGGCACCGTTGGCGCCGTGAGCCTGATCCCCGATGCGCTGACGCCACACGAAGAGGCGGTGTACACCAACATCGCGTTCATGGAGTCGGTGCACGCCAAGAGCTATAGCAACATCTTCTCCACCCTGTGCTCGACCGTGGAGATCGACGAGGCGTTCCGCTGGTCGGAGGAGAACCCCAACCTGCAGCGCAAGGCCGAGATCGTCATGGACTTCTACAAGGGCGACGATCCGCTCAAGCGCAAGGTGGCCTCGACGCTGCTGGAGAGCTTCCTGTTCTACTCCGGCTTCTACCTGCCGATGTACTGGAGCAGCCGCGCCAAGCTCACCAACACCGCCGACATGATCCGGCTGATCATCCGCGACGAGGCCGTGCATGGCTACTACATCGGCTACAAGTTCCAGAAGGGTCTGGCGCAGGCCGACGAGGCGCGCAAGGCGGAACTGAAGGACTACACCTACGAGTTGCTGTTCGAGCTCTATGACAACGAGGTGGAGTACACCCAGGATCTCTACGACGGGGTCGGGTTGACCGAGGACGTCAAGAAGTTCCTGCGCTACAACGCCAACAAGGCCCTGATGAACCTGGGCTACGAGGCGCTGTTCCCCAAGGACGAGACCGACGTCAACCCGGCGATCCTGTCGGCGCTGAGCCCCAACGCCGACGAGAACCACGACTTCTTCTCCGGGTCCGGCTCCTCCTACGTGATCGGCAAGGCCGTCAACACCACCGACGAGGACTGGGACTTCTAAAACGCGCTGGGCAGCAAACCGTCTCTGGTCGGTCTGCCCACTCCGTGCCCACATTTTGCCCACATCCTGGCGAGCTGGACCGACTCTAATGAACGACGCACTCGCCCACGAATGCCTCCAAGGCGTGTTGGAGACGATCGACAAGTGGGGTGGCCTCTATGACAGGTGTTGGGGTCATGTGCCGCCGAGCTACCACAAGCATCCCGAGCTTCATTCGACCGTCGAAGCGGGCATCGACGAGGTTCGGAAGCGCACTAGGTTGGCCCGCGACGTGGTCGTGGGCATGGGCGAGAAGAATCTTGCGCTGATGATCGAGGAACACGAGGAGGGCGCGTACGGCGGGCATCCGTTCACGCAAGCGCGGGTTGCAATTGTCGAAGCAATTGCGATTCTCACTCAGCGGGAGGAGCTGGCGGCGATAGTCGGGCCGGTCGG
>JAOPWT010000054.1 GCA_025965555.1 Mycobacterium sp. | reverse complement strand
TCGGTGGGAACTGGTTCGGGGGCCTGAGCGACGAAGGACTCGCAACTGTTGGGCGCGGGGTCGTCCCTGAAGCGGTCCGCAACCCACGGGAACGCGCCGTCGACGTCGATCTCGGCGTGCCCCTTGTCGGGCTGCAGGTCGATCTGGACAACGTCACCCATCTCGCAGGCCCGCTGCAGCGCAGCGTCGGTCCAGACCGGCGGAATGAGGACGTCCTGTCCACCGTAGATCACCAACGCAGGTGCCGTCGTCGGACGCTGTGGCACGCTGGCCGCCTGCAGGCGCCCCCGCAGCCAGTCGGTCGCTTCGACGCTGTCCGGGCGGAGGTCGGCGGGGGTGATCTGATCGATGGCCTCGGTGCGCTGATCGTTGGTGGCGAAGTCACACCGGAGCAGCAGGTCCCACTTGTCGGCGACGATGCCGCGGCGGTACTGATCGAGATCGAGGTCGGGGTTCTCGGCCTTGAAGGTGGCCAGCAGCGCCTGATAGACGGGCTCCTGTTCCTTCGAGAGGGTGCCGGCGGCAGCTGCATCTGCGAACCCCGTGATGTCCAGGGGTGGTGACAGGCTGACGGAGCCGACGAGGTTCAAGCCAGAGCCGTAGTTGCCGGCCAGCTCGTTCGCCGCCCAGGTGCCCTGGCCGCCCTGCGACAGGCCGAACGCGGCCCACCGGTCGGAGGTGTCCGGGACGATCTTGCGCGCCGCCCGCACCGAATCGATGAGGTTGTAGCCGGCCGTCGTCGCATCGAGGTACGGGTGATAGGTCTTGTCGTCTCCGAGGCCCTGAAAGTCCGACATGGCCACCACGTAGCCGGCTTTCACCAGTACCAGGATGGTGGACGAGAGGTTCATCAGCGTCGGCGACATCGACGGCGCGCAGTCCGACTGGATGCCCGTGGTCGGATGCCCGAACGCCACCACCGGCCAGCCGCCGTCGGGGGCCTTGCCGGTCGGCGCGAAGACGGTCCCGGTGACCTCGGTGGGCGTGTTGGTCACGCCCGACGTGGAGTCATAGGTGACGCGGGCGGCAACCGACGTCACGGCCTTCAGCCGGAGGTCGATCGTCGGCAGGTTGGTCGCCTTGACGAGTGTCCCCGGACCGGACCCGCTGAAGTCGCCGGGCAGGCTGAGTCCCGCATCGGCCGAGGGCGGGGTCGCTGCCACCGAAGCGCGATCGCACGCCGAAGCGATAAGGGCGATGGCGGCGAGCACGCACACCGCCGCTGCCGTTCGTCCCGTGAAGAGTCCCCTCCCGGGCCGCGTCATGACATCCCCACGCAGACGTTGCCGAGCTTCTGGTCCTGGAAGCGCGCCTGCAGCCAGCCGAGTGCCTCCTGCGTCACCAGGTCGCTGCCCGTGCTGGATTCGCCGACGAGCGGATCCATCTCGATGGGGTCGCCCTCCCCGCACGCCCGGCGCGCGGCATCGACGATCGAGGCGGCGCGCACGGTCGGATCCTCGGTGGCGTAGACGACCAGGACCGGCGCTGCGGGCCCTTGGGCGTTCAACGGCACTGCGGCGTTGGCGATCTCGTCCCGCAATCGGGTCGTGGCAGCGTCGCCCCTCGGACGAATGTCACTTGGCTGCAACGCCGAGACCGCGTCGGCAAGGCCGCCGGGGTCCAGTGGCGCGCACTTGGTCAACACGTCGACGTTGTCGCGCACCGCCGGGGTCCGATAGTCGTCGAGGTTCAGGGCGACCGCTGAGTCTGCGAGGCTCTGAAGCGCCGACAGATAGAGGAAGTACTGTTCGCGCGGAAGCGTTCCCTGCGCGGCATCGTCGGCCATGCCGGACATGTTGGCCAGCGGGGCGAGCGCCACGGAGCCAACCATGTTCAGCCCGCCGCCGTAGGACGCGGCCTTGTCCGCCGCCGCCCAGGAGGCCAGGCCGCCCTGACCGATCCCGTAAGCCGCCCACTGTGTGCTGGTGGTCGGCACCACGCGCCGCGCGGCGCGGACCGAGTCGATCAGGTTGTTGCCCAACGTCGCTGCCTGAAGCGGCATGTGGCGGTAGCCGTCGACCCCGAGACCCTCGTAGTCCGACAGTGCGACCACGTAACCGTTCGAGGCGAACACCGACAGAATTGCCGCGTAGCCGCCGAGTTCATCGGCCAGTGACGGTGCGCAGCCACCAGCGACACCGGTCAGGATGTGGCCGACCGCCAGGATGGGCCACCCTCCGCGGGGCGGTGCCCCCGGCGGGACGACGACGACGCCGGACACCTCGGTCGGCGCGTTGTCGAAACCCGACGTCGAGCGGTAGATCACGCGCACGGCCGTCGCGCTCATCTGGTCGAACGACTCGGTGAACTGCAGCGGTTTGACCTCCACCAGCGACCCCGGTCCTTCACCCGACATGTCCGCGGGCGGAAGCACCGGGCTTCCGTCGAACCTCGGCTCCAATGTCCTTGGCGGACGGTTGTTTTGAGGTGCAACCGGGGCTGCCGGCGCGCAACCGACGAGAAGGGCTAGAAGTCCCGCAAGCGCGAGACCCAAGCCTCCGCGCAAGCGCGCATCAGTTGCTTTCGCCGTCACCGGGCGCCTTCGACCGACCGGGTCGGACCAACTGATCGGTCGGTGCGGGAGCGATTGTCTCCGTGTTCTGACCGGCCTCGGGGGCGGCGGGCGCAGCAGCACCATTGCCGCGCGGGCGTCCGTGCTTGCGCCTGGTGGCGCGGTGCACGGGATCGAAGGTCGCGACGGTCCCGATGACGTGAACGTTTGCCGACTTGAGTACCTGCAACGCACGCCGCAGCGCCGTCGCCCGCGTCGAACGAACCCTCGCCAATACGATCGCACCACTACCGAGCGCCGCGATGTTCGCACCGTCGCTGTACTCGCCGAGCGGTGGCGTATCGATGATCACGTAGTCGAAGTTCCGCTCCAGCTCCTGCAGGACCGCAGCCGTCCTGTCGAGCGCCCACAGGCTTCCCGGACGCGGCGGAACGGGGCCGGCGGGCAGCACCGCGATGGTGTTCTCCCCAAGGTGGACGTTCGGGATGACGGCGTCGGCGAGTTGATCCTCACCGGCCAGCACCGTGCTGAGGCCGCGGCGTCCAGCGCCTCCGCGCACCGACCCCTCGAAGGGAAGCAGTTCTGCCACCTGCGGGTTGTACAGGTCGCCGTCGACGAGGACGACGGAGCGACCGGTCTCGGCCAGCGCCACGGCGAGGTCGATCGCGACGGTCGTGCGGCCTTCCTCCTTCGAGGGGCTGGTCACGGCGATGACCTTGGGAGCCCCCGAGCCAGGTGCGACCGCGAAGCGCACGTTGTTGCGCAGTTCGCGCAGCCATTCGGCGTAGATGCCGCCTTCGGCCAGGTCGACGAACGCGGCCGAACGGCGGTCCGAGTCCTCGGGCAGGGAGCCCAGCAGCACGGAGCCTGCCGCCTCCTCGATCGGCTCGCGTCCCCGCAGTCGCTTGTCGAAAACGCCGATCAGGATCGCGAGCAGGAAGCCGACCACCAGGCCGGCCGCAGCGCCCGCCGACGTCTTCATCCACCAGCTGAGGCCGAGGGCCGTCGTGGGGAAGTCGGCGTCGTCGACGACGACGGCACCGGCCGCAGGCGAACCACCGCGGCGCGACGTCTCGAGTTCACCGACGAGGTTGACGAGCTGATCCGAGACGGCGCCGGCGTAGGCCTGGGCCAGGGCGGGGTCCGAATCGGTGGCAGCGACCTTGAGCATGACGGTCTTGTCCATCGGGAGCGCCGTGATCTTCGACCTGAGCTCATCCGCCGAGATCGGCGCCTTCAACTGGTCGACAGCGCGCGCGGCAACCTGCTCGCTGGTAGCCAGGCTGGCGTAGGAAATCACCCGCTCCTGGGAAAAGAGGTTGTTCTGATACGCCTCAGCAACGGAGGTTCCGTTTTGCGTGGCGACGAACAGCGTGGCCGTGGACTGATATTTCGGGGTGCTGAAATAGCTCACCGCGTATCCGATACCAGCGCCTACCAGCACGGCAACTATGACCACAGGCCAGTACCTACGCAAAATGCGCAAGTATTCCGTCACAGACAATGTCCGGTCCTCCTCAATAGTCCGTCAAGAATATGCGCCGCAAACAGTTGCAAGGGTAACCGCCTGCGAATGAAGGTGGATCGCCACAGTAGCTCTTGGTGTACATCCCGTTCTTTGCCAGGAACGGGTCGTCCGGCTACCGGCGCCGGGCTGCGGTATTTCACGAGCAACGTCGGCCGCCTAATGGTGCGCACTGCATTGATCCCGCCTGGCAAGGTCTGTCCTGAACTCCGGTAGAACACGACGCGCGAGGCGCCCGTTGACAGCTGTCGTTTGGTCGTCATCACGCTGAGTCGTGGATGAGGCGCCGTCAGTCTACCCACCGAACCGCGGCAAACCCGCCGGATCAGCGCCGCAAACGTCCTCAACGCGTCACTGTCTTCATGCTGGGCCGATATTCGATTCCCCGCGGTTCGGCAACCTCGGGAACGGCTGGTGCGAGATTGGTCACGGCTTTGATCCGCGATTGGCGAAAGCCAACTCCGCCGACCCGTCAGGCAAACACTCGCGAATAACGACACACCGCGTCGCTAAGCGCCAAATCGGGCAAACGTCGTCGAGGATGTCAGCCGACCCGTAGCAATACAGCCCACCGTGCGCCCCCGCGCGGCCGAACCCAAGGTTTACCGTGCGCCATGTCAGACGTCGGCCTATGGTGCGCAGGTCACGCGGCGCGAGACTCCGACCCCTGCCGCCTGCCAGAGCATGGGCAGCACCGCCTATCGCGGGGAACCCGGCTGGCGGGTATCCAGGCTCGGACCCCGGATTAGCGTGGCCACTGCTGTCCGTCCTCGCCCTTCTCGCCAATATTCTTGGTTTGCCTGGAAGACTGCTTGCCCCGCAGTGACCGCGCCGTCGAGATCGACCAGCAGGCGGCGACATTCGGCGACGAAGGCGTCATCGTCATCGAACACGGGCAGACCGCTGACGCCGCCGAGTGATCCCACCGCGGGCGTCGTCCCCACGACGGGCAGGCCCATCCGAATGGCGTCGAGGATCTTGACCCGGACACCGCCGCCGGTGCGGATCGGGGCGATCATGGAACGGCAGGTGCTCAGGAAGCCGTGCAGGTCGTCGACGAACCCGAGATCGCGCACACCCTCCGGGGTCGCCACGCCCGCCGCACCCGACTTCTTCGCTCCGATGATGCACAGTTCGGCGTCGTCGATGCCCTCGCGGATGCGCGGCCAGAGTCGCAGTGCCTCCAGGAATGCCTCCTGGTTGGGCGGCCAGTCACGGGTGCCCATCAGAACCAGCCTGCGCGGAGTGCCCGCGATGTCGACCTGCGCGGTAGGCGGCAGTCGGAGGTCGAGCCACCGCGCATCGGCTACTCCGTTGCGGCGGAAGGCCGCTGCCTCGTCGGCGTCGAACGTGGCGACGGCATCGGCGGCCAGTGCGACGCGGAGTTCGTCACGCATCAAGCGGTTGCTCTCGAAACGGCCAAGCGAACCGCGCGTCGCCCGCCACACCAGAGCCTCTGGCACGTGGGTATTGACGATGAACCGCTTGCTCCCGAACTTGGAACTGCGCAGGAACGATTCGGCCATGTAGGTGTGCTCGGCGACGAAGACATCGGCGTCGGACGCCTCGATGGCGGCGGTCAGGTCGGGGCTGTCGAACCTGACGTGCACCAGGCTGCGCCGAGTCCGCACCGCCGCAAGCGCAAGGTGGGCCGGCTTGATGGCAGGCTTGCACACCCGGGTCAGTGGAATCACCTTGGCGCCCAGCTCGATGTCTGCGCGACCGGATTCGATCGAGTAGGCGATTGCCGAGACCTCGAAGTCCTCGGCGGCCAATCCCATGCTCAGCCTGAACATCTCGACGTCCCCACCGTGTTGCAGGGTGGGATCCTTCGACAGCAGGTATGCCACCTTCGTCACGATGCGGGCGCCTTTCGCTTCCAGTAGATCGCCACCGCGAACACGGCGAGCAGCGCAGCGTCTGCCGTCGTGGTGGCGATGGACGCGCCGATGGCGCCGAGACCCATCCAGACCAGAAGGGCAAGGAACAGAAACTTGAACGGAATCAGGGTGACCGCGGCGGTGAAGCGGAGGCGATCTCGGCGCTGGGCGTAGAGGATCACCTGGAACACGGCGATCACCGTCCGCAGTGCGCCGAAGCCCGCCATGATGAACATGGAGTACGCGATCACCGGCGGCGCCGGCGACAGAAGGATGCCGACACCGATGATCAGCACCACCAAACCCACTGCGCCACCGACCATCAGCGTCGTGCCCAGCTTGGGACCCGCCGACAGATCGCCTCCGCTCTCCCGAAGCGGTTCGTGATAGGTCATGGCGAACGCCTGACCGACCGCAGCCAGCGCGCTGGTGACCATCAAGGCGATGTTGTAGTAGCCGACCGCCGTGGTGTTGGTGAGCCAGCCGAGCAGCAGCACGTCGCCCTGCAGGTAAAGCGTGGTGCCGAAACCCATCTCACCCATCAGGATCGCCATCAGGCGAGGGTCGCCGGGCAACGCGGGCCGGTTGCCGAGTACCGAGAATCCCGCGAAGACCAACATGACGACGTACGGGACGCAGTACAGCACGCACGCGACCAGCAGGGTGGGATTGTCGACGGTGAAGAGGTAGATGCAGGCCAGTGCCACGGCCACGATCTGCCTGCTCGCCGTCCACTTGTACACGCGGTCCGGATGACCATCGCGGATGTCACGGCTGAGGTAACTGTTGAACGTGATGTCGCCGCCGGCGACGAAGAGTCCGAGGAAGCCGATGAAGGTGAAGGGGATCAGCGCCGCGCCCGCGAGCATCAACGTCGCGCCGACGAGGTAGCGGCTGGCCCGCTCGGCCAGGAACCGCTCCTCGGACTCCCGCATCGCGCGGACGTTCCACGGGTTGTCCAGCGTCGGGCCGAGGATGGTGGCGACCGCGAAGGCCATGGCGTACAGGCCGTAGTCGCCGATGCTGAGCTTGCCGATCAACGCGAACGTCCAGAGCAGGCCGACACCGCGCGCGCCATACATCCACGCCACGCCGACCAGCGCCTTGAACAGGGTGCGCGGTTTCTCGGGCGCCGCGGTTTCCGGAAGTGCCACCCCCAGCGCGTCGTCCGGATCGAGCGGCTCAGTCATCGAGACCAAGCATCTCCGACCACGCCGCCGCGAACGCCTCCCCCGTACGGGCGGGCGACCGTTCTTCGCGTGCTCTGGTGACGTTGGCACCGAGTTCGGTCGCCAGGGCATCGTCGTTGAGCAGTCGGGTGATCGCCGTGGCGAGGCTGGACGACACCGTTTCCGAATCCGCGGGTGAGCCAACCGTATTCACCCGTGCAACCAATGCGCCGACGCTCTCGTCGAGGTCGGCGAGTGCGCCGTAGTCGGTGCAGATCTGCGGCGTGCAGTATGCGGTCGCGTGTGCCACCACGCCCGAGGCGGCGAAGCTGTCGGCGTAGAAGTGTCGCTTGCCGTAGGGCACCACGATGGCCCGAACCGAATCGAAGAAGGCGTCCTCGGCGGCGCCGTCGACGGGTCCGAGGATGTCGACGCCGCCGATAGGGGGCAGATCCTGGGTGCCCCGACCCGCCACCCGGATCCCGATGTCTTCGGGCAGCAGCTCGCGGAGCCGTTCGATCTGCTCGAACCCCTTGCCCCGGTACACGTGGCCGAAGAAACCGACGGCCTTGGGTCGCTCTTGAGTGGGGCGGATCGCCGGCCGGGTGCGTGCGACGTGCGGGATGTACCGCGTGGTCGTCGAGGGGTAGATCCGCTCGATCGACTTGCGCCCGGTCTCGGTCAGCGCAAACAGCGTCCGATGTCCGTAGACCGCCCCCTCGAGCTTTCGGCTGACGGGCCGCAGCGGGTAGTGAATGCCGTGGTTGAGCAGCCGGGAGCGAGCCACGAAGCGGGTACGCGCGGGCATCCAGACGCCCTGCGGCGGGTCGTGCACGGTGCCGCTGACCGGCACGCCCTTGAGACCGGCGGTCGACCAGAACGGGGACAGCGCAGCGGTCGACAACTCCGCGTGGACCATCACACGGTCCCTCGGCGCCGCCGCGACATGCGCCGCCACCACCCTGCGATTGCGCCGGATGTCGGCGAGGCCGTCGTCCCCCGGGCCCCCGGTGCGAACCTCGACCACCTCGCCGAAGTGCGGTCGTACCGCGTTGACGACGTCCTCGGCATAGTCACCGACCGCGGTGTTGCCCTCCGCCGGTCCCACGAAGACCAGGCGGTAGTCCTTGAGAGAGGCCATCAGCAAAACAGCGGGCGGTAGCCGCCCTTGTACTTCAGCGCCTCGGGATCACGCTT
>JAOPWT010000208.1 GCA_025965555.1 Mycobacterium sp. | reverse complement strand
AGGCGTCCGCCTTCACGGTCGTGGTCACGCACGAAGCGGCGACCACTTCGTCGTCGAAGTCCGGTGCCAACGCACCATCGGTGATCAACAGCTCCAGCAGCGAGGTGACGTTCTTGGCGTACAGCTCGCTGGCATGCTCGGGCATCGTCGCGGGCAGGTTCAGCGGCGAGCAGATCGTGACGCCGTGCCGTACGACGGTCTGACCAGGTTCGGTCAGCTCGCAGTTGCCTCCCGTCTCCCCGGCCAGGTCGACCACCACGCTGCCTGCCTTCATGCCCTCGACGGCGGCGGCGGTCACCAGGCGTGGTGCGGGGCGCCCTGGCACCAGGGCGGTGGTGATCACCACGTCGAAGCGAGTGATGGCCTGCTCCAACGACTTCTGCTGCTGGGCGCGTTCCTCATCGGTCAGCTCGCGGGCGTAGCCGCCCTCACCGGCGGCGTCGATGCCGAGATCGAGCCACTGCGCACCGACCGAGCGGACCTGGTCGGCCACCTCGGGACGCACGTCGTACCCCGTGGTCTTGGCGCCGAGGCGTTTCGCGGTGGCCAGCGCCTGCAGTCCTGCCACGCCGACACCGAGCACCAGAAGCGTCGCCGGCTTCACCGTGCCCGCTGCCGTGGTCATCATGGGGAAGAAGCGGGTGGACTCCGACGCCGCCAGCAGCACCGACTTGTATCCGGCGACATTGGCTTGCGACGACAACGCATCCATCGCCTGCGCGCGGGAAATCCGCGGTATCGCCTCCACGGCAAAGGCGGTGACGTCGGCGAGGCGTAGCCGCTCGGCGATCTCCGGTTGCGCCCGGGGGGCGAGGAACCCGATGAGGACGGATCCTGGCTTGAGCGAATCGATTTCATCCGAGTTGGGTGGGTTGACCTTGACCACGACGTCGGCGGGCCAGGGATCTCCGATCGTCGCGCCGGCTCTCTCGTAGTCCTCGTCGCGGAGGTGGGCTCCGTGTCCGGCTCCGCTCTCGACGACGATCTCGAGCCCGTCGGCGCAGAGGCGCTCGACGATCTTGGGAACGAGTGCCACCCGGCGCTCGCCCTCCGCGGACTCCCGCGGGATTCCGATCAACGTCATGCTGCTCCTCTTGGCTGTCAGCGAGCGGGGTGACCCAAGAACCGGCGAGGCAGTCTGCCGATGGCAGTCAAAGGCTAGAGCGATTGCATATTGTATGCAAGCATTAGGCCAGCTGCGAGGCGGAAGCCACTCCCGGGCGGAGGGGACACCGGGAAGGCATCGCCCTCACAAGCTGGGCATACAGTATCCAAGCAAGGAGTCGCCGTGAAGATTGCAGTCGTCGGTGCCGGAGCCATCGGTGCGTACTGGGGGGCCGCCTTGGCGCGCGGCGGTGCGGAAGTTCACCTCATCGCCCGCAATGCCCACTTACATGCCATGCGGCAGAACGGCGTTCGCGTACTCAGCGCCCGAGGCGACTTCGTGGCCTACCCCAACGCCACCGACGATCCTGCCGAGATCGGTCCCGTCGACTACGTCTTTCTCGGCCTGAAGGCGCACAGCTACCCGACCTGCGGGGCGTTGGTGAATCCGCTGCTCGGCGAACACACTGCAGTGCTGGCCGCGCAGAACGGCATCCCGTGGTGGTACTTCCACGATCTCGACGGCCCCTACCGCGGACGTCGCGTCGAGGCCGTCGATCCGGGAGGCGCCACCACCGCGGTGCTCTCACCTGAACGGGCCATCGGATGCGTGGTGTATCCGGCGACCACCATCGAGGCTCCTGGCGTGATCAGGCACTTGGAGGGCACCCGCTTCTCGATCGGTGAGCCATCAGGGGAGATCTCGCCGCGCTGTAAGGCGTTGAGTGAGGCCATGATCGCCGGGGGACTCAAGGCTCCCGTTGAGGCCGAGCTGCGCAACGACATCTGGATCAAGCTCATGGGCAACGTCGCGTTCAACCCACTGAGTGCGCTGACCAGGGCGACGATGGTGGAGATCTGCCAGAACCCGAGCACCAGGCAGGTGATCGTCCAGCTGATGGAGGAGACGCTCGACATCGCGGCCAGGGTGGGCGCCACCCCGGAGATCTCGATCGAGAAGCGATTGCGTGGCGCCGAGAACGTCGGCCACCACAAGACCTCGATGCTCCAGGATCTCGAAGCGGGCAAGCAGTTGGAGCTCGACGCCATCGTCACCGCCGTGGTGGAAATGGCCGATCTGACCGGTGCGCATGCTCCGACACTGCGCACCATCCATGCCGCCACCGACCTGCTGGCCCGCACCTGTGCGCCCAGCGCGCCGGTGGACCAACCCACCCCGGACCGGGCGACCGTGCCGGCTCTTCGATGACGGAGATGAAGATGACGAACCGCCGCGCAAAGATCGTCTGCACCATGGGACCGGCCACCACCGGGCCGTGGCGACTCGGTGAGCTCATCGACGCCGGAATGGACGTGGCACGACTGAACTTCAGTCACGGCACACGGGTGGAGCATGCGGCCCTGCACGGCGTGCTGCAGGAGACGGCCAGGCAACGCGGCCGCGTCGTCGGGATCCTCGCCGACCTACAAGGACCGAAGATCCGCCTTGGCACCTTCGCGGCCGGTCCGGTCGAGTGGGCGACGGGCGAGCGGGTCGTGATCACGACCGAGGACTGCGAGGGCAGTCACGACCGAGTGTCGACGACGTATGCCGGACTTGCCGGTGACGTCAAGCCAGGTGATCGCCTCCTGATCGACGACGGCAAGGTCGAACTTCGCGTCGTCGGCGTCCTGGGCGCCGACATCGAGGTCGAGGTGCTCGACGGCGGACCGGTCAGCGATCACAAGGGCATCTCGCTTCCTGGCGTGGACGTCAGCGTGCCACCGCTGTCGGAGAAGGACGTTCAGGATCTGAAGTTCGCCCTGCGGCTCGGCGTCGACATGGTCGCGATGTCGTTCGTCCGGTCCCCCGAGGAGGTGAAGCTCGCCCACGCCATCATGGACGAGGTCGGCATCCGGGTGCCGGTCATGGCCAAACTCGAGAAGCCCGAGGCGGTTTCGGACTTGCCGGCGATCGTTGCAGCCTTCGACGGGCTCATGGTGGCACGCGGGGACTTGGGCGTGGAGATGCCCCTTGAACAGATACCGCTGGTGCAGAAGCGCGCCATCCAGCTGTGCCGCCAGGCGGCCAAACCGGTGATCGTGGCGACTCAGATGCTGGACTCGATGATCACGGATCGCCGTCCCACGCGGGCCGAGGTGTCCGACGTCGCCAATGCCATCTTCGACGGCGCGGACGCGGTGATGTTGTCGGCCGAGACGAGCGTCGGGGCTCATCCCGCCCATACGGTCGCGACGATGGGGCGCATCGTGGCGGCCGCCGAGGGCGGTGCAGGCAGGGTCCAAACCCCGGAGTGGGCCGCCGAGGAAGCCGGGAACGCGTTGTTCGGCGACGCCATCGCTGCGGCGGCGTGCGAGGTGGGCCGTCGCCTCGGTGCGGCGGTGCTGTGTTGCTTCACCAGGACCGGTGGCACCGCGCTGCGCCTGGCGCGGCAGCGGTCACCGCTTCCGCTGCTGGCGTTCACCCACGATGACGAGGTGCGGGCGCGACTGGCGTTCTCGTGGGGCATCGAGTCTGCCGTGCTCGCCCCTGCTGCCGCGGCTGAGTCCATGCCGGGCGAGGTGAGTCGGGCCCTGGTGAGCATGGGCGCCTGCCACCCCGGCGACGTGGTCGTGGTGGTGTCCGGTAGCCGCAGCGGCGTGCCCGGCTACACCGACTCGGTGCGAGTGCTGCGAGTCGAATGACCTAGGAGTCGAACGATGTCGTCGTGCAGGGCTGCTCAGGCCAGCCCTGCACGGACATCGTTGGGCGGGGCACGGCGCGCGTCTCCAAGTCGGCGAGCTTGGCACGCAGCGCCCTTTCCGTCTCACGGCGCTCGCTCACCTCACGCATGATCGCCGAGATCCCGACGATGGTGCCCGCGTCGTCGCGCAGAAGCGCCACGCTGAACTCGATCGAGAGCCGATGTCCGTCCCGGTGGGTGGCCGGCACGCTCAACAGGGTGTCGCCGTATCGCGTGATACCGGTGGCCATGGTCTGGTGGTAGCCGCTCCAGTGCCGGTGGCGAAGCTTGTCGGGGATGATCAGATCCAGGCTCTGGCCCAGCGCGTCAGCGGCGCAGTACCCGAAGATGCGGGCCGCCCCACCGTTCCACAGCCGGATGGTGCCGTCGGCGTCGGTGACGACGATGGCTTCCGCCGATTCGGACACCACCGCCTGCGCCAGCCACTCCTGATTGATGGTGTTGCTCTCCGCCACGCTGTCTTCTCCCTCGTCCGATCGTCATGCGATTGCACCCGCCGCAAGGATAATGCATACTGCATACATATTGGAACATCGCCGCGTCGATAGGAGGAGCACCCGTGCTGTTGCGCCAGCTGGAGTACTTCGTCGCGGTGGCCAGAGAGCGACACTTCGCCAGGGCCGCAGACGCCTGCTACGTCTCACAGCCGGCTCTGTCCACGGCGATCGCGAAGCTGGAGCGCGAACTCAACGTCACGCTGATCCATCGCGGGCAGAACTTCGAGGGCCTGACGCTGGAGGGTGAGCGCCTCGTCGTCTGGGCCAAGCGACTGCTGGCCGAGCACGACGGCCTCAAGGCCGAGGCGGCCGCGATGCGGACCGGCATCTCCGGAACGCTGCGCCTGGGCACCGGGCCTACGGTGTCGACCACGACGGCGGTGCCGGTGGCGACGTTCTGCGGGCTGCACCCGATGGCCAAGGTGACCATCTGCTCGCGGTTGTCGTCGACCGAATTGCTGCGGCAACTACGCAATTTCGAGCTCGACGCCGCCATCGCCCACTTCGGACCCGATGACCGGGCAGGCCTTGAGGTGGTGCCGCTGTACCGGGAGCGGTACGTGCTGCTGGTCTCCGGCGATCAGCTTGCACCTGGCGCGCGCACCATCACGTGGGCCGAAGCCGCGCAGCTCCCTCTCGCTCTTCTGATGCCGCACATGCGTTTCCGGCAGTTCATCGATAAGGCATTCGCCGCCAACGGCGTGGTAGCCGTCCCGCAGGTCGAGACCGATTCGGTTGCCTCCCTCTATTCCCACGTCGCCACCGGTGCGTGGGCGAGCGTGGTGCCGCACACCTGGCTGCGTGCGATCCCCGCGACGGGAGCGGGTCGAGCCGTCGGCCTCGTCGAGCCGGAGACCACCGCACAGATCTCGATCGCGATCCACGCCGGTGCGTCCTCGGTGGCGGCGAGGGCGTTCCTGAACGTGGCGGCTGGGGCGCACCTCGACGAGGCATTCGACCTCGAGCGCAGGGACTTCCTCGCCGACCTCACTAGGTCCTGAAAACCGAAATGGACACCGAGGGGACGCGGCAAGTCTTGATAATCGGCGTTTATCGGGTGGTAGACGACAAGTCTTGGACGAGCCGCTGCAAACGGTGAAAAGTGTTGATGGTAAGGGAAATAACCATCAGGCAGGAAGGCCCACATCATGACCGTCGCTCCCATGCGAGACGCGGAGGCAGGGAGTGCCGACGAGCCAGGTGCTCTCACCGACGGGATACATTTGGTCGTCGATGCACTGAAGCTCAACGACGTGCGGAACATCTACGGCGTCGTCGGCATCCCGATCACCGATCTCGCCCGGCTGGCCCAGGCTTCGGGGCTGCGCTACATCGGGTTCCGGCATGAGAGCGACGCGGGCCACGCCGCTGCGGCGGCGGGATTCCTCACCCAGAGGCCCGGTATCTGCCTGACCGTATCCGCCCCAGGCTTCCTCAACGGGCTCGTCGCGTTGGCCAACGCCACCACCAACTGCTTCCCGATGGTCCAGATCTCCGGCTCCAGCGAGCGCCACCTCGTCGACCTTCAGCGCGGCGATTACGAAGAGATGGACCAGCTCGCCGCCGCCCGAATGTTCGCCAAGGCGGCCTACCGGGTGTCGCGCGCCGAGGACATCGGTCGTGGCGTAGCCAGGGCGATCCGCACCGCGGCGTCAGGTCGTCCCGGCGGGGTCTACCTGGACATCCCTGCTGCGGTGCTCGGCGAAGTGCTGGACGCCGAGGAAGCATCGAAAACACTTTGGCGCGTGGTCGATCCGGCGCCCAAGCAGCTTCCCGAGATTGCGGCAATCGACTCGGCCATCGATCTGCTCGCGGGCGCGGAGCGGCCGCTCATCGTGCTCGGCAAGGGGGCGGCCTACGCCCAGGCCGACGCCACGATTCGCGAGTTCGTCGAGACCACGGGCATGCCGTACGTGCCGATGTCGATGGCCAAGGGCCTATTGCCCGATGACCATCCGCAGTCCGCGGCCACGGCCCGCTCGCTGGCACTCAAGCGCGCCGACGTCGTGATGCTCGTCGGTGCCCGGCTGAACTGGCTGCTTGGTTTCGGCGATGCGCCGCAGTGGAACCCGGATGCGAAGTTCATCCAGGTCGACATCTCGGCCACCGAGATGGACAGCAACCAGCCCATCGCGGCACCACTGGTCGGCGACATCAGTTCGGTGATGGAGACCCTCGTCGAGCGCAGCAAGCCCGGCCAGATCAGCGTGGCCCCGCAGTGGCGCGAGGAGATCTCGGCCAAGTCGGCGCAGAACGTGGCCAAGATGGCCGGCCGCCTGGAGGCCGCGCTGACGGCGCAGCCGATGAAGTTTCTCGGCGCGCTGCAGGCCATCCGCGACGTCCTCGCCGACAACCCCCAGGTGTACGTCGTCAACGAGGGTGCCAATGCACTCGACCTGGCGCGCAACACCATTCCCATGCAGGTGCCGCGGCACCGGCTGGACAGCGGAACCTGGGGCGTGATGGGCATCGGCATGGGCTACGCGATCGCCGCCGCGGTGGAGAGCGGTGATCCGGTTGTCGCGATCGAGGGTGACAGCGCCTTCGGGTTCAGCGGAATGGAACTCGAGGCGATCTGCCGCTACAACCTGCCGGTCGTCACGGTGATCCTGAACAACAGCGGCGTCTACCGCGGCGACGACGTCTCGGCGACGGCCGACCCTGCGCCGACGGCGTTGCGGGCCCGCCACGAATACATGATCAAGGCATTCGGCGGCAAGGGATATCAGGCCACCACACCGGATGAGGTGGCGGCCGCGCTCCGCGAGGCCCTCGCTTCGGGTCGCCCAGCGCTCATCGACTGCGTCATCGATCAGTCCGACGGCACCGAGAGTGGAAACATCGCCCACCTGAATCCCAAGGGCATCACCGCCAAGTGATGAGCGGGTGACCGCTGATCGCGAACGACACAACCGCATACCGAGGCAACAACGATGAAAGGAACTGTCTCATGACTGAATTACCGCTCGCCGGAATCAAGGTGATCGACTTCACCGGCGTCCAGGCCGGCCCGGCCTGCACCCAGATGCTGGCCTGGTTTGGAGCCGACGTCCTCAAGGTCGAACGCCCGGGCGGGGGTGATGTCACGCGAAATCAGTTGCGCGACATCCCCGATGTGGACGCTCTGTACTTCACGATGCTCAACAGCAACAAGCGTTCGTTGGCCATCAACACGAAGGCCCCCGAAGGCCTGGAGGTGATGGAGAAGCTGATCCGCGAGGCCGACGTGCTGGTCGAGAACTTCGCCCCCGGTGCGATGGACCGGATGGGGATGTCGTGGGAGACGTTGCAGAAGTGGAATCCGCGGCTGATCTTCGGATCGGTCAAGGGCTTCAACGACGACTCCACGTGGAATGACTTGAAGGTCTACGAGAACGTCGCCCAGTGCGCAGGCGGCGCCGCGTCGACTACCGGCTTCTGGGACGGGCCGCCGACGGTCAGTGGTGCGGCCCTCGGTGACAGCAATACCGGCATGCACCTGCTCATCGGCATCCTCACCGCATTGATCGCCAGGGACAAGACCGGTAAGGGACAGAAGGTTTCGGCCTCCATGCAGGACTCCGTACTGAATTTGTGCCGCGTCAAACTGCGTGACCAGCAGCGTCTGGAGGCGATCGGCTACCTGGAGGAGTACCCGCAGTACCCGAACGGCGAGTTCAGCGACGCCGTCCCGCGCGGCGGGAACGCCGGTGGCGGCGGCCAGCCGGGCTGGGTGCTCAAGTGCAAGGGTTGGGAGACCGACCCAAATGCCTACATCTACTTCACCATTCAAGAGCAGAACTGGGCACGCACGGCCGAGGTCATCGGCAGGCCGGAATGGGCCGAGGACCCGGCGTACAACACCGCGCGTGCCCGCCAGGACAAGATCTTCGACATCTTCGCCGAGATCGAGAAGTGGCTGGCCGACAAGACAAAGTACGAGGCGGTCGACGTACTGCGCACCTTCGAGGTGCCCTGCGCGCCGGTGCTGAGTATGAAGGAGATCGCCGTCGATCCATCGCTGCGCAAGTCCGGCAGCGTCGTCGAGGTGGATCAGAAGGGTCGCGGTTCGTTCCTGACCGTTGGCAGCCCGATCAAGTTCTCGGCGTTCAAGCCCGAGATCAAGGGTGCGCCGCTACTCGGTGAGCACACCGACGAGGTTCTCGCCGGACTGGGCTACGACGCCGACACCATCGAGTCGTTGCACAAGAACAAGGTCGTCGTCTAACGACGCACGAGCACCGCCCCAGGTGACCGGCTCGACCCTGGGGCGGTGCTCTGCCCAATGCTGATCCGTTCGGTTCTGCCTGGAGGTAGCACATGAGTTCCACGACTGCGGGAGAGCCGAACGTGGCGGTCCTGGTACGCGAGATCGCCGCCGAGCATCACGCGCACCGCGGGGCGCTTCTGCCCATCTTGCACGCGATACAGGACGCGTTGGGCTGCGTGCCTGCGGAGGCCATCCCCGTGCTGGCGAACGAGCTGAACCTCTCCCGTGCAGACGTCCACGGAGTCGTCAGCTTCTACCACGACTTCCGCTCAGAACCGCCGGGGCGCAACATGGTTCGGGTCTGCCGGGCGGAGGCGTGTCAGTCGGTCGGCGCTGGGCGACTGGTCGCTCACCTGCGCGATCGACATGGGGTGTCGCTGGGGGAGACCAGCCGGGACGGATCGCTGACCGTCGAGCAGGTCTTCTGTCTCGGCAACTGCGCGCTGGGGCCTGCGGCGCAGGTGAACGGCCGGCTGTACGGCAGGCTGGACGAGGCTCGCCTCTCGTCGATTCTCGACTCGGCGGTGCCGCAATGAGCGCGCCCGCACCCGTCACCATCTATGTACCGTGCGATTCTGCGGCGACATCGGTCGGCGCGGACCAGGTGGCGGAAGCGCTGGTACGCGCAGCGACTCTGGAGCAGCGACCAATTCAGCTGATCCGCAATGGTTCTCGCGGGATGCTGTGGCTGGAGCCGTTGGTCGAGGTGGTGACGCCGAA
>JAOPWT010000018.1 GCA_025965555.1 Mycobacterium sp. | reverse complement strand
TGATCGACGGCATGCAGTACTTCGACATCGGCAACCACCACTTTCCGTCGGTCGCCCGCACCGCGCTGGCACAACGACTGGTCGACTCGGCGCCCGGGTCGATCACCAAGGTGGCCTTCGGATCTGGCGGCGGTGAGGCGATCGACATCGCGCTCAAGAGCGCCAGGCACGCCACCAAGCGCCGCAAGATCGTCTCGATCATCAAGGCCTACCACGGCCACACCGGCTTGGCCGTCGCCACGGGCGACGACCGGTTCTCCAAGCTGTTCCTCTCCGACCGACCCGACGAGTTCGTGCAGGTGCCGTTCGGCGACGTGGACGCGATGGACATGGCGCTTTCAGGCGGCGACGTCGCGGCCGTGATCATGGAGACCATTCCCGCCACCTACGGATTCCCGCTTCCCCCAACGGGTTACCTCGAAGCGGTCAAGGAGATCACCGAACGCTACGACGCGCTCTACATCGCCGACGAGGTGCAGACCGGCCTGATGCGCACCGGTGAGATGTGGGGCATCACCAAGCACGGCATCGAGCCGGACATCATGGTCGCGGGAAAGGGCCTGTCGGGAGGCATGTACCCGATCACCGCGGCGATGCTGAGCGATCGGGCCGCCCAATGGCTCGACGAGGACGGCTTCGCCCACATCTCGACCTTCGGCGGCGCCGAGCTCGGCTGCGTCGCCGCGATCAAGACCTTGGAGATCACCAGTCGCCCCGAGGTGAGGTCCAACGTGCACGCGGTCACCGACGTCTTCGCCGAGGGGCTCGCCCGCATCAGGGCCGACCACCAGGACTGGTTCGTCGGTATCCGACAGAACGGCGTGGTGATCGGCCTCGAGTTCAACCATCCCGAAGGTGCCAAGTTCGTGATGCGCGAGCTGTACGAGAACGGCGTGTGGGCCATCTTCTCGACGCTGGATCCGCGTGTCCTGCAATTCAAACCGGGCCTGCTTCTGAGTCGCGAGATGTGCGACGACGTGCTAGAACGCTTGGACGTGGCGGTGGGCAAGGCCGCCGCCGCGGCGGCGACGGCGAGGTGAGCTGGTGAGCGATTCGGGCACGTTCGTGGCCGACGACATCGACGTGGCCGAACGCGCTCTCACGGAGTACGACCTGCCTGCCGACGCGACCCTGCGTCTGCTGAATCTGTCCGAGAATGCCACTTACGAGGTCACAGATCCCCACACGGACGCGCGGTCGATCGTGCGCGTGCACCGCAAGGACTACCACCGCCCGCACGAGATCGAATCCGAACTGGACTGGCTCGAGGCCCTGCAGCGCGACGGTGACGTCACGGTGCCCGTCGTGCGTGCGGCGCGCGACGGTCGACGCGTGGTGACCGTCGAACAGGACGGCACCGCACGCCACGTCGTGCACTTCGAAATGGTGACCGGATCAGAGCCCGACGAGAAGACGCTCACCGTCACGGATTTCCACACGCTGGGCCGGATCACGGCCGCACTGCACGACCACTCGACGGCATGGGTCCGCCCGGATGGCTTCGGCCGGTTCTCCTGGGACTGGCGGCACAGCCTCGGTGACCAACCCCGCTGGGGCCGTTGGCAGGACGCCGTCGGTGTCGGCGCCGGTGAAAGCGCGGTACTCGATCGGGCCACCGAACTCCTGCAGCGGCGGCTCGCGGACTACGGCACGGGTTCGGAGGTCTTCGGTCTCATCCACGCCGATCTGCGACTGGCCAACCTCCTCGTCGACGGGGACGCCATCACCGTCATCGACTTCGACGACTGCGGCTTCGGTTGGCATTTCTACGATTTCGGCACGGCGGTGTCCTTCTTCGAGGACGACCCGTCCGTTCCGGAATGGCAGGACGCCTGGGCCACGGGCTACCGCTCGCGCCGACCGCTGCCTGCGACCGACGAGGCGATGCTGCCCTCGTTCGTGCTCCTGCGAAGGCTGCTGCTGCTCGCGTGGATGGGGTCCCACAGCCACTCCAAGGAGTCTCAGGCGATGTCGATCACCTACGCCAGGGGCAGCTGCGAAATCGCGGAACGCTATCTGAGCTTCGACGGCCGACGGCTGGCCTGACTCACCAACTGAAAGGCGAACGACATGTTCAACTCATTGCAGGGCCGCACCGCCATCGTCACCGGCGGAAGCAAGGGCATCGGTCGAGGCATCGCCGAGACGTTCGCGGCTGCGGGGGTCAACGTCGTGATCACCGGCCGCAACCAGGCCGACATCGACACCGCCGTCACCGAACTGGCGGCTGCGCCCGGCACCGTGACCGGAGTCGCCGCCGACGTGACCAGTCCCGACGACTGCCGACGCGTCGTCGCCGCGGCGTTGGAACGACACGGGGCGCTGGACATCGTGTGCGCCAACGCGGGCATCTTCCCGTCGGGCCGGCTCGAGGACCTCACCCCCGAGGACATCGAGGAGGTGATCGGCGTGAACTTCAAGGGCACCGTGTACATCGTCCAGGCCGCGCTTTCTGCGCTGACCGACAGCGGCCATGGGCGGGTGATCGTGACGTCGTCGATCACCGGTCCGATCACCGGCTATCCCGGCTGGTCGCACTACGGCGCCAGCAAGGCCGCGCAGCTCGGGTTCATCCGCACTGCGGCAATGGAGTTGGCGCCCAAGAAGATCACCATCAATGCGGTGCTACCCGGCAACATCATCACCGAGGGTCTGATCGACATGGGCCAGGAGTACATGGACCAGATGGCTGCGGCCGTACCGGCCGGACGGCTCGGCGAGGTGGCTGACATCGGCAATGCCGCACTCTTCTTCGCCACCGATGAGGCCGGCTACATCACGGGCCAGTCCCTCGTCGTGGACGGCGGGCAGATTCTGCCCGAGTCCCAAGCGGCGATCGCCGAGCAATAGGCCACTTCTCGACCGAAATTGGTCACACCAAATCGCGAGAGGGGCGGTGCGTTGCCGAAGGCCACCGAGGAACTGCGGCGTCGGATCGTGGCCGAGATCAACGCAGGCGTTCCCGGGGCCAAGCTCGGCAGCGAACGTGAACTCGCCGAGCGCTACTCCACCAGTCGCTCGAGCCTGCGCCCGATGCTCGCCGCGCTGGAGGAGGCCGGCCTCGTACATCGGGCGATCGGCCGTGCCGGCGGCATCTTCATCAGCCACGCGCAGGTGCAGCGCAGCCTGTCCGACGTCGTCGGAGTGCCCGCCTTCCTCGCCAATCAGGGCTACGTCGCGGGCACCCGAGTGCTGTCGACGAAGATCACCGCAGCTGACCGCATCACGCAGAAGGCACTGCGGATCGGTGCCGGCGACTTCGTCGTCGAGATCCAGCGCGTGCGCCTCGCCGACGGGTCACCAATCTCGTTGGAGCTGGCACAGTTCCCCGCCGAAGCGTTCCCCGGACTGCTCGAAAAGCGGCTCGGTGGATCGCTATACGAAATCCTCGAGAACGAGTACGGCCTCGTCACCTCCCGAGCCGACGAGCGGATCGAAGCCGTCAACGCCACTGCGGACGAAGCTTCGTTGTTGGCCATCAAACCTCGGTCGGCGCTGCTGCTCATCACTCGC
>JAOPWT010000615.1 GCA_025965555.1 Mycobacterium sp. | reverse complement strand
CAGTGTGCCGATGACGCCGGACAACACGTCGCCGGAACCCGCTGTCGCCGCCCAGGACTGACCTGCCCGATTGAGATGCACCGGTCCACCCGGCTCGGCGATGACGGTCACGTTGCCCTTCAACAGGACGGTGGCGCCGAACGCGTCGGCCAACCGCCGGGTCGCACCGATCCGATCGTCGCCAGGCGGATGTCCTGCGAGGCGGGCGAATTCGCCGGCGTGCGGCGTGAGCACCGTGGGAGCCTTCCGGCCCGAGAGGACGTCGGGGTGCGCGGCGAGGATGGTGAGCGCGTCGGCGTCGACGATCACGGGCAGGTCGGTGTCGAGGGCGAACCACAGTGCCGCCGCGCCGGCCTCGTCGGTGCCGAGACCCGGCCCCACCACCCAGGCTTGCACGCGGCCCGCCGAATTCGCCGACGGCGTCGCGATGACCTCGGGCCAGTGCGAGACCACTTCCGCCGCAGCAGTTCCCGCGTAGCGCACCATTCCCGAGGTGGCCGCGACGGCGGCACCCGTACACAGGATGGCTGCGCCAGGGTACGTCGACGAGCCTGCCATCACACCCGTCACGCCCTGGCTGTACTTGTCGTCTCGCGCGCCGGGCATGGGCCACCGCGGGGCGACGTCGGCGCTCTCCAGCGAGCGCACGTCGGATTCGGGCAGTTCGAGTCCGATGTCGACGAGCTCGACCCGGCCGCAGTCGCCGAGGGCGTGTACCGGTTTATAGCCGCCGAAGGTCACCGTGAGCGCGGCGTGCACGTGCGGTTCTTCGGCCGCGCCGGTCTGAACGTCGATGCCACTGGGTAGGTCCACCGCCACGACGGGGATGCCCGCGGCGTCTACGTCGGCGAACACCGCCGCGGCGTCGGGGCGCAGCGGCCCGCTTGCGGAGATGCCGACGACGCCGTCGATCACCAGATCGGTTGCGTGCGGCACACTTTGGACGAGGCGGCCACCCGACCGCGTGAACGCCGCGAGCGCCACGCGGTGCACCCGCTGCGGGTTGAGCACGATCGCAGAGGCCGTCACCCCGCGACGACGCAGGAATGTCGCGGCCCACAGGGCGTCACCGCCGTTGTCGCCGGAACCGATCACCGCGCAGACCCGGCGACCCGCTACCCCTCCGGTGCGGGAGCGCAGTTCGCGGGTGATCACACCCGCAAGGCCGAAGGCGGCCCTGCGCATCAGTGCGCCGTCGGGCAGGCTGGCCAACAGCGGCGCTTCCGCCTCACGGATCGCATCCGCGGTGTAGTAGTGCCGCACCCGGCCTACGTTACGTCGTGATGCTGCCAGCACGGCCCACTCCGGGTAACCGGCACACCGGTTGCCCGTCGACCGGGTGGCTTTAGTCGCCCGTCTTGCCAGTCGTCCTGCCGGTCGTCTTGCCATAGTGGCGCCTGGCCTTCATCCGGTTGCCGCAGCCACTCATCGAGCACCAGCGGCCCGTGCCGCCGCGGCTGCGGTCCAGCAGGAACAGATGACACTCGCCGTTCGCACAGGCCCGCAGTCGCCCCGGCCTTTCGTTTTGCAGCTCGCCCCATGCCAGCACCAGCCGGGCACACCAGTCGGCCGAGAGCCCGAGGTCCCACTCCAGCCCGTCACCGTGAACCCTCGGTACCTGGCGAACTGCCGCGAGGTGGCGGTTGAGCACTTCGGCGTGGGTCTGCCCGCGGACGACGTGCTGCAGGTCGTCGCGGACCTGGCGGACGGCCTCGACGTCTGCCCGGTCACCCTCGCGCAACGAGAGCCACGCCCGGGCGGCAGCGTCGTCGGCAAGCACGTCGGTATCGGCGCCGTCGACCACCGGGGTGGTGTTCAGCAGGTCTAGCAGCACCTGCGACCAGTCAATACGCATACTAACCACCATAGCGCACTTGACAGGTTAGCTCCCACGGGTGTTCAGTGCTCATAACCACATAAGCAATCCAAAGGGGTTAGACATGACGACACACCACCGCTACGCCAAGATCGCGGGCCGTCAGATCTTCTACCGGGAAGCCGGTCCGTCGGACGCTCCCGCCATCGTCCTGTTGCACGGCACGCCGGCGAGTTCACACATGTACCGCAACCTGATCCCTGCGCTTGCGGACCGCTACCACGTCATCGCCCCGGACTACCCGGGGTTCGGCCACTCCGAGCGGCCGAGCGTCGACGACTTCGACTACACCTTCGACTCACTCGCTGACCACGTCGATGCACTTCTCGACCACCTCGGACTCGCTCGATACGCGCTGTACGTCCAGGACTACGGCGCACCCGTCGGGTGGCGTCTGGCGCTGCGGCACCCGCAGCGCATCGCCGCGATCGTCACCCAGAACGGCAACGCCTACGTCGAGGGCTTCGTCGGCGACGCGATGGAGCCGTTGTTCGCCTACGGTAGGGACCGCTCCGAGGCCAACGCCAAGGCGCTGCGCGATCTGATCAGCATCGACGGCTTGAAATGGCAGTACACCCATGGGATTTCGGACCCGACCGTCGTCGATCCCGACGCATGGGTAAACGCCCACGCCGCCGTCGCCGACACCGAGGAAGCCATCGCAGTGCAGCTGGAGCTGTTCGCCGACTACCTCACCAACGTCGATCACTACCCTCGCGTGCACGAGTACTTCCGCACCTCGCAGGTGCCGCTGCTGGCGGTGTGGGGCCGCAACGACCAGATCTTCGGCCCCGACGGCGCCTTGGCGTTCGGTCGTGATCTGCCGCTCGCCGAGATCAACCTGATCGACGGCGGCCACTTCCTGCTGGAGAGCCGGCTCGACGCGGTCGCCTCACTGATGCGGCCGTTCCTGGCGCAGCACCTCCAGTAGTCCGGACGGTCAGCGCACTTCCGACGGCGCGATCCATTCGGTGGGCCGCAGCAGAACGATCTCCGGAATGATGCAGATCCGCGACAGACGCGTGGTCAGGCGCACCGTCTCGGCCACGTCCCGCGGGGTGAGCAGCTCCGACGCGCCGCCGTCGCGGTATCCGGCCGCCATCGGGGTGTCGACGGCGCCGGGGCAGATGGCCGTGGCCTTGATGCCCTCGCCGGCGAGTTCGTCGTGAAGGGCTTCGGTGAATCCGACGACCGCGGCCTTCGTCGCCGAGTAGGACGTCAGGGTGGCCTCGCCTCGCTTGCCCGCGTTCGACGCCACGTTGACGACCTGCGCACTGCCCCGCAGGCCCACCGCGCTCCGCAACAACGGTAGACACTTGTCGGTGAGCAGGACGACGGCCCTGGTGTTGACCGCGAGCTGCTCGTCGACGAACTCGGCCGTGAGTTCACCGATGCGGCGGTGTCCGCCCACACCTGCGTTGTTGACCAGGATGTCGAGTGCGCCGAACCGCTCGGCGTGCGATGCCACGATGTCCTCGAGGAAGCCCTCGTCGGCCACCGAGCCCGGCAGCCAATTGATTTCGGGGCCATCGATTCCCGCGACGTCCTCCGCCGCAGCGCGCAACTTGTCGGGGTCGCGACCGACCATCGTGACGGCGAACCCCTCTTCGCGCAGGACATCGGTGATCGCCCGCCCGATGCCTCCTGAGGCTCCGGTGACGATGGCGCTGCGCACTTCATTGGTCATGATCGAGAACTATCCCAGAAGGCATCGGCTCGCACCTCGGCCGGCGGGCGCGGCGCCGTTTACCGCGGCCCTACTCGACCGTGACGGACTTCGCGAGGTTGCGCGGTTTGTCGACGTCGTAACCACGGGCCTGCGCGACTCCCGCGGCGAACACCTGCAGCGGAATGGTCGACAGCAGCGGCTGGAAAAGCGTTGACACCGCGGGCATCTCGATCAGATGATCGGCGTAGGGCCGCACCGTATCGTCGCCCTCCTCGGCAATGACGATGGTGACCGCGCCGCGCGCCTGGATCTCGCGGATGTTGCTCAGCAGCTTGCTGTGCAGCATCGCCGCGTTCTTCGGCGACGGCATGACCACGATGACGGGCAGGCCGTCCTCGATCAGCGCGATCGGCCCGTGCTTGAGCTCACCCGCCGCGAAGCCCTCGGCGTGCATGTACGCCAGTTCCTTCAGTTTCAGCGCCCCTTCGAGGGCCACGGGGTATCCGACGTGGCGACCGAGGAAGAGCACCGTCGACGACGAGGCGAACTCGTGGGCCAGCTCGGTGACGGGCTCCATGCACGTCAGCACGCGGGCGATCAGGTCGGGCATCGACTCGAGCTCATCGAACTCGCGCTGGACCTCGTCCGGGTACTTCGTGCCCCGCGCCTGCGCCAAGGCCAGGCCCACCAGATAGTTGGCGGCGATCTGGGCCAGGAAGGTCTTCGTGGACGCAACGCCGATCTCCGGCCCCGCCCGGGTGTAGAGCACCGCATCGCATTCGCGCGGGATCTGGCTGCCGTTGGTGTTGCAGATGGCCAGCACCTTGGCCTTCTGCTCCTTGGCGTGGCGCACGGCTTCCAGGGTGTCGGCGGTCTCGCCGGACTGCGAGATGGCGATCACCAGCGTGCTGCGGTCCAGCACGGGGTCGCGGTAGCGGAATTCGCTGGCGAGTTCGACCTCGACCGGCAGGCGGGTCCAGTGCTCGATGGCGTACTTGGCCAGCATCCCGGAGTGGTACGCGGTACCGCAGGCGACGATGAAGACCTTGTCGATCTCGCGCAGCTCCTGGTCGGACAGGCGTTGTTCGTCGAGCACGATGCGACCGTCGACGAAGTGACCGAGCAGGGTGTCCGCGACGGCGGCGGGCTGCTCGGCGATCTCCTTGAGCATGAAGTACTCGTAGCCGCCCTTCTCGGCGGCGGACAGGTCCCAGTCGATGTGGAACGGCCGGGCAGCGGCGTCGTCCCGGTTGCCGTGGAAGTCGTAGATCTCGTAACCGTCGGCGGTGATCACGACGGCCTGGTCCTGACCGAGCTCGACGGCCTCGCGGGTGTGCTCGATGAAGGCCGCGACGTCGGAACCGAGGAACATCTCGCCGTCACCGACGCCGATCACCAGCGGCGTGGAGCGCCTGGCGGCCACGATCGTATCCGGATCGTCGGCACTGGCGAACACCAGCGTGAAGTGGCCCTCCAGGCGCGGCAGCACGGCCATCACGGAGCCGACGAAGTCGCCCGCGGTGGGCCCGTGGTGGTACTGCCAGGACACCAGGTGGACGGCGACCTCGGTGTCGGTGTCGCTGGCGAACTCGACACCTACCGCCTCGAGCTCGGCGCGCAGGGCGGAGAAGTTCTCGATGATCCCGTTGTGGACGACGGCGATCTTGCCCACGGCGTCGCGGTGCGGATGGGCGTTGCGGTCGGTTGGCCTGCCGTGGGTGGCCCAGCGGGTGTGGCCCATGCCGGTGTTACCCGTCAAACCCTCGGAGTCGGCCTCCGCGAGGGCCGCCTCGAGGTTGGCCAACCGCCCCGCGCGCCTGCGCACCGACATTCCGCCGTGCCCGTCGAGCAGCGCGACGCCCGAGGAGTCATAGCCGCGGTATTCCATTCGGCGCAGAGCGTCGACGACGATGTCGCGGGCAGGACGCTTCCCGACGTAGCCGACGATTCCGCACATGACGAACCAGGGTAGTGCAGACGCCGACTCAACCCCCTGTGAGCTACGGTCATCGGGTGGCCAAGACGAAGAAGCTCTTCGCTGCGTTGACCCGTCGGGGGCCGCATCGCGTTCTTCGTGGTGACCTGGCCTTTGCCGGATTGCCCGGCGTTCTGTACACCCCAGAATCGGGCATGAACCTGCCCGGCGTGGCATTTGGCCACGACTGGCTGGCCGGGGCCGACCGGTACGCCGGAACGCTCGAACATCTGGCGTCCTGGGGCATCGTCGCCGCCGCCCCGGGCACCGAGACCAGCTTCGCCCCGTCGGTGCTGAACCTGGCGTTCGACCTGGGCACGACGCTGGACATCATCTCCGGCGTGCGACTCGGCCCCGGCAAGATCAGCGTTCACCCCACCAAGCTGGGTGTCGTTGGTCACGGGTTCGGCGGTTCGGCAGCCGTCTTCGCCGCCGCGGGCATGGCCGACCGAGTCAAGGCCGCCGCCGCGCTGTTCCCGACGGTCACCAAACCGCCGGCCGAACAGCCCGCTGCGGGGCTGAGGCTGCCTGGCCTGATTCTCGCCGACCCCGGCGACCCCATGTCGCTGCGTTCCAATGCGGTCGAGTTGGCCAGGGCGTGGAAGCCGGCGACCCTGCGCGACGTGAAGAAGGTGACGGCGGGCGGACTGGTCGAGGGGCGTCGCCTCGCTCGCGTGCTCAAACTGCCGGGTGCCGACAAGGGCACCCAGAAGATCGTGCGCGCACTGCTGACGGGGTACCTGCTGCACCAACTCGCGGGCGACAAGACCTATGGGGACTTCTCCGATCCCGAAATCGCGTTGCCCAAGGCCGAGGTTCTCGATCCGTTCTCCGACGATCCCGTCGATCTGGAGAACAAGGTCGTCGCGCTCCTCAAGCCATAGGTTCAGGGGTCCGGGACCGATCTGCTGGAGCACGTAGTCGCCGAGTAGCTCGTTGGCGCGGCGTCGCAGTAGTCCTGATCCAGCTTGGCGCAGGCGTTCTCGTTCGCGCCGGTTAGGAAGGCGTACCGGCCTGCGTTCTGCAGGAGGTCGTTGACGAACGCTTCGGTATCGGTGATCTGGAACCCGGACGTCTGCCGGATCGGGTATCGATCACACATTTTGGTGAAACGTATCATCGCAGATGACGACTCTAACTGCCTCGCCTTAGACCGCCCGATGATGATACGATTCACCAGCACCATCCAGTGGTGCATTCCGCCGTCGCGAAGCCCGGCGCTTCACCGCGATCACACATCCCGAGCAGGCCGGCGGAACACATCGATCAATACGCTTTGGAGTCTTCAAATGGGACAGCTAGACGGCAAGGTTGCGTTCATCTCCGGCATCGCGCGGGGACAGGGTCGGTCACACGCCCTCACGCTGGCGCGCGAAGGTGCCAACATCATCGGCTTCGACCTCTGCGCGAAGCCGACGACGACCGCCTACCCCGGCGCATCCGAGGAAGACCTGCAGGAGACCGTGCGGCAGGTCAAGGAGGCGGGTGCCGACATCGTCGCCGAAGTCGGCGACACCCGCGACCATGCCCAGGTAAAGGCGATCTTCGACCGCGGCATCGAACAGTTCGGCCGCGTCGACATCGTGCTCCCCAACGCCGGCATTTGTTCCGGGGCCAAGACGTGGGAGATCAGCCCAGAGGACTGGCGGGAGATGGTCGACATCAACCTCAACGGCGTGTTCCACACTGTCCAGGTTGCAATACCAACGATGATCGCCCAGAACCAAGGCGGCTCAATTGTTTTCACCGGATCGACGGAGGCCCTGAAGGGCGCTGAGAACATCTCGTCCTATGCCGCTTCCAAGCACGGCGTGACCGGCCTGATGACCTCGCTGGCCCGAGAGCTCGGTCAGTACAACATCAGGGTGAACTCTGTGAACCCGACTTGCGTCGACACCCACATGATCAACAACGACTTCGTGTACGGCCTGTTTCGTCCCGACCTCGACAAGCCGACCCGGGACGACGTCATCGACACCTTCTCCAGCACCCACATCCTGCCGGTGCCGTGGATCCAGCCCCAGGACGTCAGCAACGCGATCCTCTACTTGGTGACCGATCCGGGCCGCTACATCACCGCCACCCCCTTGGTGATCGACGCCGGTTTCATCGTGAAGTCTTGACCCGAGCACCACGCGCCTCCGAGTAGCCCTCGCCACGGTCTTCGCACCGTGGCGAGGGCTACTCTTTCCCACGCGCACTTGTAGCGGGTAACGAAGAGAGGACACCGGCATCGTCACGATGAGGGACGTCGCCAAGGCCGCCGGCGTCTCCCAGGCCTCGGTCTCCTACACCTACAGTGGGTCCGGACGGGTTTCCGAGCCGCAGCGCGAAGCGATCTTCGCCGCCGCCGCGCGACTCGGCTATACCGGACCCAACATCGCCGCAAGCACCCTTCGCCTCGGCAAGATCGGCACCGTTGGCGTGCTGGTGCCCGGCTCGCTGGCCGCCGCCGTGGAGGATCCATCCACAGCACTGCTCTTGAAGGGCATCGTCGAGGTCGGCGAGCTCGCCGACGTCGCGCTGACACTGCTGCCGGTGCAGCGGTCCCTGCGAGCAGGGCACCAGGGCCATCCCGTAATGCCGAGCGCCCTACGCGGTCTCGTCGACGGAGTTGTGATGCACTGCCTGCCCAGCGATCACCCCGTCGTCGGAGCACTGCTCGTGCGCGGCATACCGGCGGTCGCCATCGACTCTCCACGCCTGCCCGGACTGCCCTACGTCACCATCGATCACCGCAGCGCCGGCGCCGTACAGATGAATCACGTTCTGCGTCACGGCCACAGGCGAATTGGCGTGGTCTCCGATCGCCTCGGCGAGGCCCAAATGACCGTCGCACGGCCACTGGCCACCATCGACGACGTCACCGAAATGTACCTGCGTGACCGCCTCGCCGGCTATCGGGACGCAATCACGCAAGCCGACGACCCCGACGTGGAGGTGACGCTGATCGAGGCGGCCGACATCGATGCCGCCAGCGGGATGGTCGCTGCCCGCGACCTGATCGCCAACGTCGCGCCATCCGCCATCGTTACTACCTCGGACGTCCACGCCGTCGCCGCGCTGAAAGTCCTCAAGGCCATGGGAATCTCCGTACCGGACCAGGTCTCGGTGATCGGCTTCGATGATGCGCCGACCGCAGACCTGATGGGACTCACCACGATTCATCAGCCGCTCTGCGAAAAGGGTCGAGCCGCGGCCACCATCCTGCTCGACCTCATCGCGGGTCGAACGCGGTTGCGATCAGTCAAGCCAACCGAGTTGGTCGTACGCTCTACCACCGGACCCGCTCCCGCCTCCTCCGGCTAGATGCGGAGTTCCCCCGATTAACTTCGGTGAACAACGGGTGTTTGACGCAGCCCTCGAGGGGTCGGCGGCCACCAACGACGACTGGCTCGCTCGAAAGTTCCGCGCGGTGTACAGGCACAACTGCTCATCGTGGGCGCTCGAGTGCCAGCAACAAGCGATGGGTGGGGATTACGCCGACAGTGGATATCGCCAGGCTGAGGTCGCCCTGGCCGGCGGTGCGGTGCCGTTGCGGGTGCGGGGGTCGCTGATCGGTGCCGTCGGTGTGTCCTGGCCGGAGAAGAAAATCACTACTTCGTCTTCGATGCGATGACCACCTACCTGCAGGACCTGCCTGGCAACGAAGGTCGTGTGCTCCCAAGGATTGGCAGTGCTCGATGAGGGCCTGAGCGGGCCGAATCGACGGCGGACGCGGCGGCTAGCTTGCGCTGCTGCGTGCCACGACCGGTGCGGCGAGGCTGCATACCAGCATGGCGCCGAACGGCACCAGGAACGCTCCTGTCCACGACACCAATTCCACCATCCAACCGATCAATGCCGGTCCACCCATGATCGCCACATAGCCCATCCCGACGACCCGTGACAGCGTCCGCCCCGACGCAATACCGCCGAGATTTCCTGCCGCGCTGAACACCTGAGGCAGACCGCCGGCCACCCCGATTCCGAATATGGCCCAACCGACCAGTGCTAGCGGCAGAGCGGGGGCAACGATGACTGTGAGCATGCCGCCCATTGCGAGTATTGCTCCGCCCCTGAGCGTCCAGACCGGACCCGTCACAGCGGCAACGCGGTCGGCAAGGAAGCGAGACACCGTCATGGCGACCATGAACGATCCCGCCGCGAGCGCCGCCATTGAGGGCGATGCCCCCAGATGCTGCTGGGCGTGCAGACTGCTCCAGTCCATCGCCGATCCCTCC
>JAOPWT010000585.1 GCA_025965555.1 Mycobacterium sp. | reverse complement strand
GTACTCCTTGAGCCCGTTGATGAACTCGGGCAGCGGTCCCTCGGCCTCCTCCCGCGCCTCGGTGACGAGCTTGCGACCGCGCTCCCAGGTCGTCATGACCGTCCAGGTCGTGATGGCGATGAGCAGTGGAAGCCACGCGCCGTGCACCAGCTTGGTCAGGTTGGCCGCCAGGAACAGCAGGTCGACGAGCAGCAGGGCGCCACCCCCGATCAACACCATCCACAGCGGAGTGCCCCACCGCGTCCGGGCCAGGTAGAAGAACAGCAGTGTCACGATGGTGATGGTGCCGATCACCGCCATGCCGTAGGCGTACGCGAGTTTGGCCGAACTCTCGAAGGCGAACACCAGGATCAGCACCGACACCATGAGCATCCAGTTGATCGCGGGAACGTAGACCTGGCCGTAGGCCGACGCCGAGGTGTGCACGATTCGCAGCCGCGGTAACAGGCCGAGTTTCGCGGCCTGCGCCGCGACCGAGAATGCGCCAGTGATCACCGCCTGCGACGCGATGATGGTGGCCGCGGTGGCGAGCAGCACCATCGGCAGTCGCGCCCAATCAGGGATGAGGAGGAAGAACGGGGCGCTGACCGACTTCTGATCGCCGACGATCAGTGCACCCTGGCCGAAGTAGTTGAGCACGCAGGCAGGCAGGACGACGAAGAGCCACGCCAGGGTGATCGGCCGTCTGCCGAAGTGGCCCATGTCGGCATACAGCGCCTCCGCACCGGTGACCGCGAGAACCACAGCGGCCAGGGCGAAGAAGGCGATGGGGAAGTGGTCGAAGACGAACGACAAGGCATAAGTGGGCGACAGTGCCTTGAGGATCTCCGGATGACCAAGGATGCCCTTGACGCCACAGGCGCCGATGGAGACGAACCACAGCATCATCACCGGTCCGAAGAGGCGGCCCACGTTGGCCGTGCCATGGCGCTGAACCGCGAACAGCGAAACTATGATGACCGCGGTGATCGGCACGATCCACTGTTCCAGGTCCGGGGTGACGACCTTGATGCCCTCGACGGCCGACAGCACCGAGATCGCGGGGGTGATCATGCTGTCACCGAAGAACAGCGACGCACCGAACAGGCCAAGTGCCGCCAGGATCGTGGCGGTGCGGCGGCCACGGGTCGCGGCGCCGTGCTTGAGCATCGTGATGAGCGCCATGATGCCGCCCTCGCCGTCGTTGTCGGCGCGCATCACCAAAGTGATGTAGGTCAGTGTGACGATGATCATGACCGACCAGAAGATCAGGGACACAACGCCGTACACGTTGTCGGTGCTGATCGGCACCGGGTGGGGGTCGGTGGGATCGAACACGGTCTGCAGGGTGTAGATCGGGCTGGTGCCGATGTCACCGAACACCACGCCGAGCGCACCGAGAACGAGCGCGGCTCGAAACGGCGGGGCGTGAACGGCGTTGCGAGGTGACGTCGCGGCCTGGGAGTCCGTTTGCACGGAGATGTCCTTGCGTCGGTCCGGCAAAGCCCGATCGTAAACCGCGCTCCTGGAATCCCGGCTTCAACCGCGATCTCCATTCACGCCGAGTCGATGTCTGGCCACGGTGGGCTTCGTCGGAGACGGTGGGAGTTCAACGTGACCGAACCGAGGAGGGATGCCCCATGAATGCCTCGTTGAATCCTTCGCGCGACCCGAGCCTTGCCGTCCCGCGCCCGCTGCTCGAGGACTGGACGTGGCAGGAGCTGGGAAGGTGTCGGCGATCGGCTCCAGAAATCTTCTTCCCCGAGGACGCGGGGCGGTCGGGCCTGCGGGCGCGGGAGGAACAGGCCAAGCAGATCTGCCGTCGCTGCCCGGTCTTGGTGCGCTGCCGTGAGCACGCACTGGCCGCGGGGGAGACCCATGGGGTCTGGGGGGCCATGTCGGCGAGGGAACGCTCTCGGGCGTTCGCCGCAGGGGCCTGACCTCAACCGGCCCTCGCGGTGTCCGCGGCGCCCGCAGGCACCGAGAGACCGAGGTGGTCGCGCAGGGTGGTGCCGTCGTAGTCGGACCGGAACACGCCACGCTCCTGCAGTAACGGCACCACCTGGTCGACGAACGGATCCAGCCCACCCGGTGTGACGTGCGGGACGAGGATGAATCCGTCGCTGGCATCGGCCTGGACCAGATGGTTGATCCTCTCGGCGACCGTGCTGGCCGACCCGATGAAGTTCTGGCGACCGGTGACCTCGACGATGAGTTCACGCGTGGTCAGTTTCTCGGCTTCCGCCTTGGCCCGCCACTCGTTGGCGGTCGCGATCGGGTCGCGATGCATCCGCACGCTGGCCCTGCCGCGGGCGATGGTGTTCTCGCCGACGATCGGATCGACCGACGGCAGCGGTCCGTCCGGGTCGTGGTCGGAGAGGTCGCGGTTCCACAGCTGTTCGAGGAACTTGATCGCCGTCTGAGGCGAGACCTGTGCCATGCGGACCACTTGGGCGAGCTCGGCCGCCTCGGCATCGGTGTCGCCGAGGACGAACGTTGCGGCAGGCAGGATGAGCAGCTGGTCGGGTTGCCGTCCGTAGGTGGCGAGGCGGCCCTTCACGTCGGCGTAGAAGGCCTGCCCGTCCTCGAGAGTTCCGTGTCGGGAGAAGATCGCATCTGCTGCCGCCGCGGCGAATTCGCGCCCGTGATCGGAGTCGCCCGCCTGAAAGATGACGGGTCTGCCCTGCGGACTGCGCGGAACGTTGAACCGGCCGCTGATGTCGAAGTGCGCGTTCGAATAGGTGAAGGCTCCCGCCGTGGGATCGGACAGGAAGACGCCGCTCTCCTTGTCTGCGACGATCTCGTCTCCCCGCCACGAGTCGAAGAGGGTGTGCGCGGCCTCGAGGAAGCTCTCGGCGCGTTCGTAACGCTGGTCCTCGGCCAGGAACCCGCCGCGACGAAAGTTCTGGCCGGTGAACGCATCCCATGACGTGACGACGTTCCACGCGGCTCGTCCCTCGGACAGGTGATCCAGCGACGCGAACTGCCTGGCAACCTCATACGGTTCGTTGAACGTCGAGTTGATCGTGCCGGTCAATCCGAGTCGATCCGTCACCGCGGCGAGGGCGGCCAGCACCGTGAAGGTGTCCGGTCGGCCGACGACGTCCAGGTCGTAGATTTCGCCGCCCTGTTCGCGTAGCCGCAACCCCTCGGCGAGGAACATGAAGTCGAACTTTCCGCGCTCTGCGGTCTTGGCGAAGTGCACGAACGAGGCGAAGTCGATGTGACTGCCCGATGCCGGGTCACTCCACACCGTGGTGTTGTTGACGCCCGGGAAGTGCGCGGCGAGGTGGATCTGCTTGAGGGGCTTGCTCATTACGCGGTCCTAGGTCGTTGCGTGGTCGTGTAGCGGCTGACGGGGCGTGACAGGCCAAGCGCCCCGCGCAGGGTGGCGGCGGTGTACGAGGTGTGGAATAGGCCTCTGGACTGCAGTTCCGGGACCAGGCCGGCGGTGATCTGGAGCAAGTCGTGCGGCAGTGTGGCGGGGCGCAGCCGGAATCCATCGGCACCCGCCGCGTGCCACTGGCCGAGCAGATCTGCCAGCTGCGCCGGTGTACCTGCGAAGATCTCGGCGTCACTGCGGTACTCACGTCCCGCCACCCGGTCGAGCCGCGCCCGACGTGACGTCGCGGCCTCAGGTGCGTCATCGAGGAACACCAGCAGATCGGCGAATACCCGGACTGGATCTCCACCGCGCCTCCGGGTCGCGATCGCGTCGACGATCGTCGTCGTCTCCGCCGAATCGTGGGGGGTGATGAAGCCGACGTCAGCGCTGCTGGAAATGAGCCCGTAGGCGGGATCCACGTGTCCGAGGGCGGCGACGACCGGCTGTCCTTGCGGCGGCCTCGGCGTGATGGACGGGCCCTTCACCGAGAACCGCGCCCCTTCGAAGTCGATGTAGTGCAGCTTCGTCCGATCGATGAATCGTCCGGTGACCACATCGCGGATCTCGGCGTCGTCCTCCCAGCTGTCCCACAGCCGTCGGATCACCTCTACGTAGTCGGTCGCCTCTTCGAACAGGTCGTCGGCGTCAGGCGGATCGGGCATGTTTCGACGGCCGAAGTGTCGGGCCGCGTCTTGACGCCCCGTCAGCTGCACCCGGACACCCGCTCGCCCGGAACTGACGTAGTCCAGCGTGGCGATGGCCTTCGACGCATGAAACGGCTCGGTGTGCGTGGCGATCACCGTCGGGACCAGGCCGATGTGTCGGGTCGCTGGAGCCACCCGCGAGGCGATGAGCGTCGCATCGAGCCGCCCGCGGACCCGGTCGATGCGCTCATCGGGACGGAAGGGATGCTCGGATTGCAGCGTGAGGCCGTCCTCGATGGTGACGAAGTCCAGCAGTCCTCGCTCGGCCTCGGCGACCAGGTCGGTCCAATAGCCAGGCGTCAGCAGGTCGGCCGGACGGGCATCGGGCTCACGCCACGACGCCGGATGCCATCCCGTCCCGTCAAGTGCGACGGCGAGATGAAGTCGATCGGGGCTACCGGACACGGGCGATCTCACTTTCGTTCACGCTCACCACGACAACGTCGTGCGGTCTGCGGGTCATTCCTGCGCTGTCGATCGGTTGGCGTCTTCGATCATGGTCCGTCGTCGATTAGTCGGCACGTCGTCGCAGGTCATCTGATCAGTGTCGGTCTCGGTGTGGCGCGTTCGAAGAGATCGGCGCATGGTGATGCCAATGACGGAATGGGTTGGGCCACCCCGCCACGGCGAGCGCCAGGTACCGGTACTGATGATCGTGCACGCCCATCCCGACGACGAGTCCAGTCAGACGGGCGGCACACTGGCCCGCTACGCCGCGGCGGGCTGTCGCACCGTTCTGGTGACGTGTACCGACGGCGGGCAGGGCGACGCGATCACCGGGGGAGCGAAACCCGGCCAAGACGGTCACGTCCCGCACGAGGTCGCGGCGCTCCGGTCCGCGGAACTGGACTCGGCGGCGCGGGCGTTGGGCGTTCACGACGTCGTGAAACTGGGCTACCCGGACTCGGGGATGCCCGCGGACGGCGAACCGGCCGCCGCGGAGTCCTTCAGTGGGCGTCCAGCGATGCCGATGGTGACGCAGATGGTCCGGCTCATGCGGCTCTACGAGCCGGACGTGGTCATCACCTATCCGCCCGACGGGCTGTCCGGACATCCCGACCACATTCGCACCCATGAAGTGGTGGTCGGGGCGCACGGCAACGTCGTCGGAGATGTCGTCGGAGATGGCGAGCCGGCCGGCTGGATTCCCCGCCTGTACTACATCGCGATGTCCGTCGGCAGGCTGCGCGAATTGCAGGCCAGGGTCCGCGCCGCCTTCGGCGACGATTCGTGGGTGCCGCCCGACGATCTCGGCGTCGACGACGCCGAGATAACCACCGTCATCGACGTCGCGCCGTTCTGGGATGACAAGCTGCTGGCTCTGTCGGCGCACGCCAGTCAGCCCGACGCCGCACTGCTCCTACAGTTGCTGAGGATGATCGACGATCCCACCAAACCCATTGCGCGAGTAGAGGAGTACGTTCGGGCCTACCCTCCGCGCAGGCCTGCGGACCCCATCGAACGGGACTTCTTCTGAAGTCGGCTTCTTCAGAGACCGCCCAAGTCGTCGGGTACGTCGACGGCGTGCTCTCGAAGGACCTCCAACGTCACGACATCGAGGGTGCGTTCGTGGCTGGCCGCCAGGACTACCGGAGCGGCGCAGCCGTCCTGTTGCGCACGTAGCCAATTCGCGGCAGTGACGCACCAGCGGTCGCCGGGCACCAGACCAGGGAATCGGTATTGCGGCATCGGCGTCATCAGGTCGTTGCCGATGCTGAGCTGGTGCTGGAGGAACTCGGAGGTGACGACGGCACAGATGGTGTGGATTCCGACGTCCTCCGGCCCGGTCGAGCAGCAGCCGTCCCGATGGAAACCGGTGAGCGGGTCGGTGCCACAGGAGTCGAGTGGTCCACCGAGCACGTTGCGATCAGGCATCGCACCAGTATCCCTTTGCAACCGAGTCCCTGGTGCGTTTACCAGCGTGTCGCGGCTGACGGTAGACGGGCACGCCCGCCGGGTTGAGACCGGCGCCCAGCGGGAATCAGAACCACATGTCTGTCGACGAAACGGATTCCGTGCCCGCCGAGGCCGTACGCCACGGCGACGTCATCCAGGACCCGGATTCCGGCAAGTGGATCACCGTGACGCGCATCGTGAACGGCAACGTGAAGGCGACCGACATCAGGGGCGACGAGACCGTGACGTTCGCGGAGCAGATCTGGACCTTCTACGGGGACGAGCGACTGGACGAGACCCTAACGCTGCACGGGGAGAGGCCAACCGTCTTTCGGCGCAGGCCCAGCGAAGGGATCCCGCCATGACCGACCCGAACGACTGCGCCCCGAGACTCAAGGAGTCTGGCGACGCCGGGCCGGGCCCGGTCCGACGAAGCCCCGCACGACGTGCTCGCGGACGAACGCGGTCACCGCGGCAGCGTCGTTGGGGTCCAGCCTGGCCGACGGGGTCATGAAGAGCGAGAACAGCATTCGGGCGAACCATTCGGCCGCGGCGTCGACGTCGAGGGTGCGGCGCACTTCGCCGGTGAGCTTGGCCGCGGCGAGATACGGCGCCAAGAACTGGCCGCACTCCCCGAGCAGGGCCGCGGCGTTTCTGTTCAGCAGCATGTTCACCTCGGCTGCACCAGCCATGTTCGGGCGGTCTTCCTCGGGTCGCCAGACAGCCCGCAGGGCGGCACCCTCGAACTCCTGGATCCCGGTGGTTCCGACATACGCGAGGAGTCGAAGGGTTCCGGCACACCGCATCGCGGCGTGTTCCTGCTGTCGTTCGTCGTCGACGTCGCCGACGTGTTGAGGCGACTCGCAGATCTCGATGTCGGTGGCGAACCGCGGACCATGACGACCGTTGGCGGCACCACCGCGACGGTGGTGGACCCGGACGGTGTCACCGTGGAACTGCTGAGCGGTCCCATGACGATGTTGCCCTCTGGCTGAGGGCCATCCGATCAGGCCGACGAGTCCGTTCGCGGTGCGAACACCGGAACGAACACCGTGTCGTCTGCCATCACCTGCGGTTCGAAGCGGACCGCGACCGGCATCCCGATGGTCACCGAATCCGGTTCGCAGTCAACGATGTTCGCCGCCAGCCTGAGGTCCTTCTGTTCCGCCAGTTCGACGATCGCGATGACGTACGGCGGCGGCACCGCCGGACTGAACGCATGATGGTTCACGGTATGGGTGAACACGGTGCCCTCACCGGACACGGTGCGCGCGACGAGCGCGGCATCGCAGTTTGGACAGGCCTCCTCGGGCGGCAGGACCCATCGAGCGCACGCCGCGCAGTAGGGGACGTGCAGTCGGCCGCCGGTCCAGAACTCGCGATTGTGCGCTGTGAGTTCGGGAATCATCCGCCCCGGCGCGGCAACCTCACCTGACATGATGGCCAACCTACCCGTCCGCTATTTTTGCAATGATGGGGGAGTCGTCCCGGAATGGAGCCGAGCGTGTCGCACTTCGAGAAGGACGCGATCATAAGCGGTATCGGCATCTCGCACGTCGGCCGCCGGACGGGAATTCCCGGCCTGGACCTGACGCTCGAGGCCGCGCGTACCGCGATCGCCGATGCCGGCCTGGTGCCCGCCGACATCGATGGCATTGCCACGCTGGGTGACACACCCCGACAGCACGTCATCGACGCCTTGAGTCTGGTTGCGGAGAACCGCAGTTCGGGCATCGACACCTCAGGCCTGTACGGCCCGTTGATGTCTGCCTTCCTTGCCGTTTCCGAGGGCCGGTCGAACCACGTCCTGGTGTATCGCACCGTCGCGATGCTCGGCGGCTCGATGCTCGACTCCTCGGCCGAGCTACCGCCGGAGCCCAACGCTCTCGCGTCGCCGCCCACCGAGCCACGGCTGCCAGGACAGCCACGACGAATCGGTGCGAACGGTGACATCGGTGAGTTGATCGCCACCCACGCCTACTCGGCGTCGAACTGGGTGGCGATGCACTGCCGCAGGCACATGGAGCTCTACGGCACCACCAAGGAGCAGCTCGGCTGGATGGCGATCAACAGCAGACGCAACGCCGCGCTGAATCCCCTTGCCGCGTACCGGGATCCGATCACGATGGCTGACTACCTGGACGCCCGCCCGATCTCGTCACCGTTGGGCCTCTACGACTGCGACGTGCCGGTGGACGGTTCGATAGCCGTGGTCGTGTCACACCGTGACTACGCACCGGACTGCCCGAACCCTCCGGTGAGCGTCGAGGCGATCGGCGGTGCGTATGGCACGGGAGGCTGGTTTCACCGCGACGACTTTCCAAAGATGGCGTCGGTCGAGGCCGCCGCTCAGATGTGGTCGCGGACCGACCTCACCCCCCGGGATCTTGACGTCGCGCAACTCTACGACGGCTTCACGTTCCTCACCATCGCGTGGCTGGAGGCGCTCGGCATATGCGCCGACGGTGAGGGTGGTCCTTTCGTGGAGGGTGCGTCGCGCATCGCCTTGGACGGCGAGCTGCCGCTGAACACCTACGGCGGCCAACTCTCCGCGGGCCGCATGCACGGCTACTGGGTGCTGCACGAGGCGTGCCTGCAATTGCGTGGCCAAGCGGGCGAACGGCAGCTTCAGCGTCGGCCGGAGACCGCGGTGGTCGCAGCGGGCGGTGGACCGATCGCGGGCTGCATGTTGCTCACTCGCTGAGCGACAGCGCCGTGGCGAGGTCAGCCGGGATCTGAGCCAGCTCACCGGTGTCGGTGGCCAGCGACTCGACGGCTCGTCGCATGGTGCTCCCGAGATAGTCCAGCGCTTCGGCGCGCCTGCCGTCGACGACCATCGGGCGCAAGCGCTCGACGAGAGCGGCGACGTCATCGGCCCCGTGGTACACGGCGCACGTGGCAAGCACGTCGACGAGCTCCCAGTCCCGGTACAGCGCCAACGATCGCTCGGAGATCCCGAAGCCCCGCACCGGCTCTCCGCCCATGGTCCCCTCGAAGAGGAAGGGGCCCTCCATGTATTCGACGGGCAACGCGTGCGCGGGCGCGGCCACCAGTGGTACTGCGGAGATTTCGAGGCCGAGCGCCTTCGACGTCAGGGTGTGTCGGTCCGGCAGGTAGCGGGCCAAGGCCGGTGGCCGCATCAGCTGGTGCACCGATTCCGGCCAGCGTACGTAACTCTCGGTCCGGACCTCGATATCGTCGACGCACTCCGGGTCCCTGTCGGACGCGGCGTAGGCGACCGTGGCGCCGGTGAAGGGGCGTGCGGCGTTGCGGTCGCGCCTGTCGAATTGTCGCCATGCGACGACGTCGACACCGTTGTCGAGATGGATGGTCCGCCACTCGTAGGAGGTCGCCCTTGGGTCGCCTCCGGTGCCACCACCGCCTGCCGGAAGGGGAAACCATTGGGCGTCAATGTGCCCCGAGGTGCCAGACACCTCCTCGGTGGTGTTGCCCCACTTCAGCATTCCGGTCATGACCATTCCGGTCTGGAGTAGGAGAACGTCTCCGGCTGCGCAAGACAGGAGAACCGTCCGTTGTAGGTGGAGGCGCCGACGGGTACGGGTGCCCGTGTCGGCGAGACCTCCAGCCGAAGTTCCATGGCGGCGCCCGACTGGTCGATACCCGCCAGGGTCACGTCGTAACCGAACGGCTCGAATTGGCCGTCGGCGTCGCGGCGGGCGGTCCATAGCGACCGGCCGGCTCGGTGGTCGAAGGTCATCTCCAGATGACCCGTCGCCGCGGACATCTTGTGCACCGTCCCGGGCTCCGCCGCGCTGGCAACCCGAAAGACATTGGGACACAATCGGTTCAGTTGCGCCGGGACATCGATTGCGGTGAATGCGCCTGGATTCGTTGATCGGACTCCGGCAAGGCGTGTGCATGGGCATCGTCGATGTGCCTGTAGGCCAGCCGACGGACCCGGTCCACGTCACCGTCGGCGATCGCCTCCGTCATCTTCAGATGGGCGTTGAGGGCGGCACGTCGTTTGGTCGCCGTCGGGAAGGCGTTCTCCTCCTTGGCGTGGGTGAAGAACTCGCGTTCCTGGCTGACCCAGAGTGCCTCGAGGCTGCCCATCACCACGACCATGGTGTGGTTGCCGCAGCCGCGCGCCAGCACATGATGAAACTCGCGGCCGATCTCGGAGAACTTCTCCGGATCGTTCAGATTGTCGGCCATCGCCTCGTTGCTCGTGATCAACTCGGGTACGACCGTGGTGGCCCGGTCCGGTCGCAGTGCCGCCAGAGCCGCACATGATGGTTCGAGCTCCTTGAGCGCCGTGCGCAGATCCGTGACCGGGACCGAGTCGCTCTGCAGCACCAGCCCCAGCATGTACGCGGCGCTGGACTTGGCGGGCGCGTGCACGACCGCCCCGCCCCGGTTGCCGCGGCGGACCGAGACCAAACCCTCGGTCTCGAGGATGCGCAACGCCTCTCGAACGGAGACGAGACTGACGTTGAAGTGTTCGACGAGCTGCTTCTGACCCGGCAGCAAATCGCCATCGGCGAGCTTGCCGTCGATGATCTGCTGTCGTAGCTCGTCGGCGACGATCTCGGCGGTCCTGCGCGACGACAGTCGACGGTGCGCTTCTGCGCCGATTCCAAGGATGGTCATGTGCTCCCCGCAGCTGACACGATGAGTGCTTCGGGCGCCGCCGGCCGTGGGCACTTTTTGTACTGTTGTGCGATTTTAACATCGTTGGCGCCTTGAGCACCGGCGTCCCCGGTGTGCCAGGACGACCTCGGACGCCGGACGGATTCCGGCCGGTGTTCTGGCGCCGTCGGCCGCGGGCTTCGCTGACCGAGGTTCTTGCGGGCTGCCGTTGCGGCCCAATCGATTCGGCGCAAGCTCCGGCTGGAGCGGGCACCGCACCTGAGGAAAACAGTATTGCTGTTTTTACATAAATAGCTAGAGTGCATTCTAAGGCGAGGAACGGCGCTGAGGGCATCTGGCGTCGCTGCCGTCCATCAGATCCGTACGAAAGGTCGCCGATGAATCTCAACGATTTCGTCATGGTCAGCGTCGATGACCACGTGGTCGAGCCTCCCGACTTGTTCGACGGCCGATTGGCGAGGAAGTACCGCGAGTACGCCCCCGAGTTCATCACCAATGCCGATGGCACCAACGTCTGGAAGTACAACGGCGAAACGGTGATGAACGTGGCGCTGAACGCCGTCGCGGGAAGGCCCAACGAAGAATACGGCATCGAGCCGACCTCCTTCACGCAGCTGCGTCCCGGCACGTACGACACCTGGAGACCAAGACGGTTGGCTACCGCTGACGGCGGTCAGCCGCCCCGCGCCTCGACCATGGCCGACCGGCTCACCTTGGTGGCTGCCGTGCGGGGGATCTCGGCGACGAACTCAACGGTCTTGGGCACCTTGTAGCGCGCGAGGCGGCCCTTGGCGTACTGGATGACGTCCTGCTCGGTCGGGGGATCGCAGCCGTCGACCACCTGTACGACGGCGTGGACGCGGCGGCCCCACTCCGGGTCCTTGAGTCCCAACACCACGACGTCAACGATGTCGGGGTGGGCGATCAGAGCGTTCTCCACTTCTGCCGGAAAGACATTCGCCCCGCCACTGATTATCATGTCGGTGCGGCGGTCGGCGATGTAGAGATAGCCGTCCTCGTCAAGACGGCCCAGGTCGCCCGCTGAGCGAAAGCCGTCCGCGGTCGGTGCAGGAGGCGTGGCACCGCCCAGATACCGGTAGGTGTCGTTCATCGGCGCGCGCAGGTAGATCTCGCCGATGTCTCCCGTGGGGACGGCGGTCCCGTGTTCGTCCAGGATGCGTATCTCGGTCTCGCGAAACCCCCGTCCCACGCTGCCAGGGCGTTGCAGCCACTCGTCACCACGCAACGTGGCCAGGCCCAGGTTCTCGGTCATCCCGTAGGCCATGATGATCTGCTCGGGGCTCAAGAGGTCGAACCAGCGGCGGAGCAACTCGGGTGGCATGGCCGCCGCCCCCTGCATGATCCACTCCACACTCGAGAGGTCCCGCTGCGACGAGCCAGGCACGTCCGCGATGCGACCCAGCATCGTGGGTGTGGCAGTGAAATGCGTGACGCGATGGCGCTCGATCGCATCGAGGACCGATGTGGCGCTGAACTTCTCGAGCACGACCAGCCGGTCGCCGCCGAACAGATACAGCAGCGGGTTGAAGCCGTTGGTGTGGTACATCGGGCCGGGCACCAGAATCGTCTGCGGCCGAGGCACCGGTGTCCAGTGGGCGGCGAACGGCTCGCTGAGGGCGGAGGTCCACTCCGCGGGCCGCGTGTTCAGGATGATCTTGGGCAGCCCCGTTGAGCCGCTGCTGCAGATGCCGTTCTGCATCGGTGACACGGCCTCTGGCATAACCGTCCGGGATTGGGTAAGGGCGTCCGCTGCCAATTCGTCGCGGATGTCCTCGTCAACGACGACCGCGGCTGAAAGGGCTTCCAGTAGCCGGGTCCGTTCCCAGGTCGGCAGATCCCAACGCATCGGTACCGGGACCGAACCGACCTTCCAACAGGCCAGTGCGGCCAGCACGAACTCGACGGAGTTGGGAATGGCGAGACCGACCAGGGAGCCCAGAGCTGCTCCACGCGTGGCGAGTGTTCGGGCCCACTGGTTGGCGCCGCGGTCCAACTGGTCGAGCGTGTAGGCACTTTCGGCACCGTTCTCGGACACCATGGTCAGAGCGACGCGGTCGGGAGCGGCGAGGGCCAGACGACGCAGCTGCTCGCCGAAGGGCACGCCGTCCTCGACGACCGATGACGGTGATGGTGACTCGACGGAGTCGGACGCAGCCGTCAACGGCGCCGTCCCGAAATCACCTGTGCGGGCAGGGCCTGAATCCGTTGGTCGGGATCGTCGGAGACGACGTAGGTCTGTGTGTCACCGACGTGGCGCGCTGCGAGTCGCCGCGCCCGTTCTGCGTCGCCCGCCTCGATGGCCTGGGTCAGTTTCACATGGGCGGCGTGGGCCGCCCGGCGCTCGGCGAGGGACGGGTAACCCCCTTGCGCAGTGGTCTGTTCGGCCCATTGGCGCTCGTGGCTGGTCCACAGGGCCTCGAGGCTGCCCATCACGACGGCCATCGTGTGATTGCCGCACCCACGGGCGATTTCGTGGTGGAACTGTCGACCGATGTCGGTGAAGCGCGATCCGTCGTCGAGATGTTCTGCTGCCAAGGCGTTGAGCTTGACCAGTTCCGGCACGACGGTCTCGGCGCGGTCGACCCGTTGGGCGGCCAGCGCCGCACACGACGGCTCGAGTTCCTGCAGGGCCAAGCCCAGATCGGTCAGCGCGACGGAGTCGCTCTGAAGCACCAGTCCCAGCATGTAGGCGGCCGACGACTTGGCGGGGGCGTGTACCACGGCGCCACCGCGGTTGCCGCGCCGCACGGACACCAGACCCTCTGTCTCCAATATTCGCAAGGCCTCGCGCAGGGACACCAGACTGACTCTGAATCGTTCGACGAGGACGTCCTGGCGGGGAAGCAGGTCACCGTCGGCGAGCTCGCCGTCGAGAATCTGGCGGCGCAGCTCTTCGGCAACGATCTCGGCGGTTCGACGCGCCGACAACCGACGTCGGGCCTCGGGGCCAATTCCGATCGCGGTCATTCGATTCCCGCAGCGAACGTGGAGAGCGCCGCGGTGCTGCGCCGCGGGCGCTCTTGCTGATGCGCAATTTTAGCAGTTATAGCCTTATTCGGAGGCGCTAGCAGCGGTAGATGCGCTCGGCAACGTGACGTCGAGAAAGCCCTGGCGGCGTTGGCCGGACTCGGCTTCACCGACGGGGTGCGCCGCATTTCGGTGCCAGGTCCCGGCGGCAAGTCGGTCGCGATGGCGGTCATCACGGCGCCCGATGGTGTCCGCGTCGAGTTGATCGGTGCACCCGAATGAGCACCGTCGTCGTCGGGGGAGGCTCCGGAATCGGCGGTGCTGTCGTCAAACGCCTCCGCGGAGCGGGCCAGGAGGTACTGGTCTGGCATCTCGTCGGGGGCGACATCACCTGTGACATCAGCGATCCCGACTCGGTGGTCGCCGCGATGGA
>JAOPWT010000512.1 GCA_025965555.1 Mycobacterium sp. | reverse complement strand
CAGAAGTTTCCGATTGGCTCAATTGGTACGCCACCATATTCGACTGATGCGATTCGCCGGATTGGCCGGGCGACCGCATTTCTTCGCGGTCCTCGAGCCGGTCGTCGACAGCCAGAACGAATGAGTTCGATCCGTTCTCGCTCATTGATTCCACCTTGCCTTCCGGTGCGCTCACGGACGTCCCGAGCAGCGCGGCCAACAGGTTAGCTCAGTCTAACCTTACTTAGGGCAGCCAGTCCACAGCGGAAGGCCCAGGGCGTGGTTTGGCTATCCTCAACTGGGCGTCAGCGCCACCATCGCGGACCAAGAACACGCCGAAACTTGGTGTGGATCCGACGCTCTCCGCCTCCGACTGCACTAGGTTGAGAGGGCGGCAGGGCCTCGGACGAGTCCCCGGCGAGTTAAGCCAGACACTGACACTTGACCAGCCCTCGCGGTGTTATAGGAGCAAGAAAATGCAAGGCGATGCCGACGTTCTCAAATTGCTGAACGAGCAGTTGACCAGCGAATTGACCGCGATCAACCAATACTTTCTGCATTCGAAGATGCAAGAGAATTGGGGATTCACCGAACTCGCCACGCACACTCGTAAAGAAGCGTTCGAGGAAATGAATCATGCGGAGGCGATCACCGACAGAATTCTGTTGCTCGACGGCCTGCCGAACTACCAGCGCCTGTTCTCACTGCGCGTGGGGCAGACGCTGCGCGAACAATTCGAAGCCGATCTGACGATCGAGTACGAGGTGTTGGCACGGCTCAAGCCCGGCGTCATCATGTGCCGCGCCAAGGAGGACGCGACCAGTGCCAGCCTGCTGGAGGGCATCCTCGCCGACGAGGAACACCACATCGACTACCTGGAGACGCAGCTCGAGCTGATGGACAAGCTCGGCGAGCAGCTGTACTCCGCGCAGTGCGTGTCGCGTCCGCCACAGTAGGACGCCCACGGGTAACTTCCTAGCTCGTCTAACCGATACGGTCGTAGGCGGTGTCGTACGCCTCAAGACTGTCGGGAGGCAACATGACGAGTCCCGCGGGGACCACCACCGCGGATCCTGAATCGGCGAATGCGCTGATCAGTCCGCAACGGCGAAACTTCATCTTCATCGGCGTGCTGCTGGGAATGCTGCTCGCCGCACTCGACCAGACCATCGTGGCGACGGCACTGCCGACAGTGGTCGCCGACCTCGGCGGCGCGGGTCACCAGTCCTGGGTCGTGACGAGCTATCTGCTGGCGTCGACCATCGTCACGGCGATCGTCGGCAAGCTGGGCGACGTCTTCGGCCGCAAGACGGTCTTCCAGGCTGCCGTGATGTTCTTCCTCGTCGGCTCCGTGCTGTGCGGCCTGGCCGGGTCGATGACCATGCTGGTCGCATCCCGCGCACTTCAGGGCATCGGCGGCGGCGCCATCATGGTGACCTCGATGGCGGTCATCGGCGAGGTGATCCCGCTGCGCGACCGCGGTCGCTACCAGGGCGCGCTGGGGGCGGTCTTCGGCGTGACGACCGTGATCGGACCGCTTCTCGGCGGCTTCTTCACCGACAACCTCACCTGGCGGTGGGCGTTCTGGATCAACGTTCCCGTCGCCATCGTCGTGCTGATCGTCGGCGCCGCCGCGATCCCCGCTCTGGCGCGGGCGGCCAAACCCGTCATCGACTACGCGGGAATCCTGTTCGTGGGGCTCGGCGCGTCTGGGCTGACCCTCGCGACCAGCTGGGGCGGCGGCGAATATCCGTGGGCGTCGCCGGTGATCATCGGCCTCTTCGTGGCCTCCGCGGCCGCACTCGCGGCGTTCGTTCGGGTGGAACTTCGCGCCGCCGAGCCGATTCTGCCGATCCGGCTGTTCGCCAGTCCGGTCTTCACCGTCTGCTGCGTACTCGGCTTCATCGTCGGCTTCGCCATGCTCGGCGCCCTGACGTTCATGCCGACCTTCATGCAGTTCGTCGACGGGGTGTCGGCGACCGAGTCGGGCCTGCGCACGCTGCCCATGGTCGCCGGGTTGTTGATCACGTCGATCAGCAGCGGTGCGATCGTCGGACGCACGGGCCGCTACAAGGTGTTCCCCGTCGCTGGGACGGCGATCATGGCCGTCGGGTTCTTCCTGCTGTCCGGCATGGACCAGTCGACTCCCGCCTGGCAGCAGTCGGTATACCTGTTCGTGCTCGGCACCGGGATCGGGCTCTGCATGCAGGTGCTCGTCCTCGTCGTGCAGAACACGTCCAGCTTCGCCGATCTCGGCGTGGCGACCTCCGGCGTCACCTTCTTCCGTACGATCGGAAGCTCTTTCGGCGCAGCCATTTTCGGCTCGCTGTTCGCGAACTTCCTGGCGGGCAGGCTGGGGCAGGCGCTGATCGCCAGCGGTGCGCCCGCCAAGGCAGCAGACTCGCCGCAGGTGCTGCACCAGCTCTCGCCCGCCATGGCCGCACCGATCATCGACGCCTACGCCGATTCTCTCGGCACCGTGTTTCTGTGCGCGGTGCCGGTGGCCGTCGTGGGCTTCGTCGTCGCACTGTTCCTCAAGGAGGTGCCGCTGCGCGAGATGGACGCGGTCTCGGCCACCGACCTCGGCGAGGGCTTCGGCATGCCCAGCACCGAATCACCCGAGAAGATCCTCGAGGTCGCCGTCGGCCGGATGTTCAGGGACTCCCCGGAGATCCGACTTCGGAACCTGGCGGGCGGGCCCGGCTGCGAACTTCCCGTTCCGCAATTGTGGGCACTGTTGCAGGTCTACCGGCAGAACCAGGTGTTCGGCTCGGCGACGCTGGCGGAGATCGGGGAGCGACTCCACGTGCCCTTCGAGGTGCTCCAGCCGACGTTCGACGAAGTGGTGCGCACCGGCCACGCACTCGACACGGGCGGACGACTGTTTCTCACGCAGTCCGGCGTCAGGCAGGTCGATACGTTGTCCGCGGCGATCGTCGGCCGGATCGTGGACAAACTGGAACAGTCGTCGACCTTCGAGGGCCGTCCCGACCGTGCGCAGGTCGACGCCGCGCTGGAGCGCATCGCCCACCGCATGCTGGTGCAGCGGGACTGGGCCGACGACCCCAAGCAGCTCGCCGCCGCGCGCTGACCGAAAAACTAGAACGTGTTACAGAAACGTGCTTTCCGGCGTACGATGCGCCCATGAGCAGAATCGGAGACTTCGCCGACGACGATGCCGCCTCATGGGTGAAGAGGTCTCCCGACATCGGAATCGCCATGGCCGGCTTCACCAATGCGGTCTACCACGCGAACCGGCTCCCGATGCGGACCCGCGAATTGGCGCGCATGGTCATCGCGCTCGACAACGAATGTGTGGTGTGCCAGAACACCCGCGACTCGGCGGGCGTCGCAGCAGGCGTGGACGAGGATCTCTACGACCATGCCGCTGAGTGGCAGACCTGGCCCGGCTACAGCCCGCAGGAGCGCATCGCCGCTGAATTCGCCGCGCGGTTCGCCAGCGACCACACCGCACTGCGCGACGACGAGGACTTCTGGGTGCGCTGCAACCAGGAGTTCGACCCCGAACTACTGACCGACCTCGCCCTGTCCTGCGCGATGTGGCTTGGTATGGGCCGCATGCTGCGGACGCTGGACATCGGCCAGTCCTGCAGGATCACGCTGTAATCCACCGCACCGCAGGTGCATCGCCGCGTCACGCGTGCAGAATGGGGCCATGGCAGCCTCACCCCTCACCTCAGCGGCCACCACGCTCGAGTCGAGCGGAGTCATCACCCTCATCGGCTCGGTGGTGAATTCGGCCGGTCTCGTCCACGCCAAGACGGTGCCACTGAACAGGATGAGCGCATTTGCGGACCCCGGCCTCGGCGCCAGTCCGGTATGGCACGTGTTCACCATCGATCAGGCGGGCATCGCCGTCGGGGGCGCCATCGGCGTGGTCGGTGATCAACGCATCCGCATCGACACCGACGCGCTGCGCGTCCTCGGCGATGGCCTGGCGTGGGCGCCGGGATCCTTCTACGACCAGGACGGTGCACCCGATCCCTTCTGCAGTCGAGGAACCTTGGCGCGCATCGAGGAACGTCTGGGCGCTTCAGGTCTCGACGCACTCGTCGGCCACGAGATGGAGTTCGTCCTGGTCGGACCTGATGGCAGTCGGCTGCCGTCGAACCTCTGGGCGCAGTACGGCCTGGCGGGAATCCTGGAATTCGAGGGGTTCGTCCGCGACGTCACCGAGGCCGCCGCAGCGTCGGGAGTGGCGATCGAACAGTTCCATCCCGAATACGGCGCAAACCAGTTCGAGATCTCGTTGGCACCCGATTCGCCCGTCTCCGCTGCCGACCAGCTGATACTGATGCGGATCATCGTGGGACGAACCGCGAGAAAGCACGGCGTTCGGGTCAGCCTGTCGCCGGTGCCCTTCGCGGGTAGCGTCGGTTCCGGTGCCCACCAACACTTCTCACTACAGCACGACGGTGTGCCGCTCTTCTCCGGCGGCCACGGCGCGCAGGGGATGAGGCCGGCGGGTGAAGCCGCGGTCGCTGGTGTGCTGGCCGGACTCCTGGAAGCCCAAGGCGCACTGTGCGGTTCGATCCTGTCCGGCCTGCGGATGCAGCCCGGCAGCTGGTCGGGCGCCAGGGTCTGTTGGGGTACCGAGAACCGCGAAGCCGCAGTCCGCTTCCTGCGCGGCGGACCCGGCAGCCCCCACGGCGCGAACGTGGAGGTCAAGGTCGTCGACCCGTCGGCCAACCCGTACTTCGCCACGGCGGCGATCCTCGGCCTGGCCCTCGACGGCATCGAGCGAGAACTACCCCTTGCGCCCGAGATCACGGTCGACCCGTCGACGCTCACCGATGCCGAGCGGGCCGAGGCAGGGGTCGGGCTGCTGTCGGACAATCAGGCGGCGACCATCGACGCCTTGGCCGAATCTTCCTTGCTGCGAGGCATTCTCGGCGATGCCGCAGTGGATTCCATCGTGGCCGTCCGCCGCTACGAACACGCGAACTTCGCCGACCTCACGCCCGATGAACTCACCGACAAGTTCCGGCTGGCCTGGAGCGTGTAGTGCCCGACTAGATCAGGCCCGTCGCGTCGAAGATCCACGACATGTCGGCCGTCGCCAAGTCTTCCAGCCATGACGGCGGTGCGGTGGCCGTCAGCCCACTCATGTCCCAGTAGTCCTTCCACAGGGTCACCTTGCCGTCCTCCACGCGGTGCACCGTGACGAAGCGCAGCACCGCGGTCTCGCCGGTGGGCCAACCCCACGTCTCGGAGTGTTCGTACATGACGTTTGGGCCGTCGCACACCATCAGACCGTCGTGGTTCTCGTAGGACGCCAGCGGCTCGAGACCGATCTTCAACCTCTTGACGATGTCCTCGGGACCACGCGCGGCGGCGGCAGGGCCGACGGGCATGTCGGCGTAGATGCAGTCATCGGACACCGACGACCGCACCGACTCCCAGTCGCGCGCCGACAGCGCCTTCCAGAGCCCGCGAACCGTATCCTCAACCGACACTTGTCAACTCACCCTTCTCAGTGGGAATCGCGGGGGACTTGTGCGCGGCGCGAAGGAAACGTCCCGTGCGGTGGCGTCCGACCAGATCGGTGGCGTCGCCGTCGAGGAACACCGCGCGGCCACCGACGAGTACCGCCTTCACCGTCTCGCGGTTGCGGTTGACCATCCGCGACAGCCCGTCGTACTGCGCGACGGGATCCTCGGCGTACGCGTCGAGCCGCTCGTCGAGGCGGGCCGGGTCGATGATCGTGACGTCGGCGCGGTCACCGATGCGCAGGTGGCCCGCATCGAGGCGATACCAGTCGGCCAGCTCGCCGGTCAGTCGGTGCACCGCCTGCTCGATGGTCATGAAAGGCGTGCCCGCCGCGTCGGCGTCCCGAACGTGGCGCAGCAGCCGCAGGCCCATGTTGTAGAAGGCCATGTTGCGCAGGTGCGCGCCCGCATCGGAGAAGCCCATCTGGACGCCGGGATCGCCGGCGAGTTTCCTGAGCACCTCGGGGCGGTGGTTGGAGATCGTGGTGCGCCACCGCAACGCCTTGCCGTGTTCGAGCACCAGATCGAGGAACGCGTCGACGGGGTGCACGCCACCGCGGTCGATGCCGACCTGTCCGAAGGACTTACCGATCACGCTTGCGTCCGGGCAGTCGACGATGTCGGCGTCGAAGAAGTCGCGGTGCCACACCCGCACACCGAACTTGCTCTCGTACTCCTTGCGAAACCGTCGGCGGTACTCCTCGTCGCGCATCATCTCGTTGCGCTCGACCTCGTCACGTAGGTGCAGTGCCGCGGCGCCCGCCCCGAACTCCTCGAAGATCACCAGATCGATGCCGTCGGCGTACACCTCGAACGGCACGGGCAGGTGCTGCCAACGGAAGTTACCGCCGAGGCGGTTGATCAGCCGCGCGACCGGACCCATCATCGTGATCGCGTACGGATTGGACTTCACGTCCGCCGCCGACAGCAGGCTGGTCTTGAGCGGGTTGCGAAAGACGCCGAGCGACTGGGCGAGCTGTGAGCCGAGATTCAGCGGGTTCTCGATGTCGGGGCCGGACTGCAGGACGCGACCCGCCTTGCGCAGCAAGGACTTCAGTCTGCGTAGTTCGCGGGGCTTGGCATAGGTCGACGGCAGGGTACGGGACCGGCAGAGTTCACCGTCCAGCTTGTCGAAGAGCAGTTGCATCGACGACATCCCGACGAAGCCCGCCTTGAGCGCCTCGGCGAGCATGCGCTCCATCTCGGCCTGTTCCCTCCGGCTGGGACGTTCGCGCTTCCGGGTCGCCCGGTCGAGTCCCATGACGGCGGTTCGCATGTCGGAGTGCCCGATGAACGCGGCCAGATTGGGGCCAAGCGGTAGCCGCTCCAGCGCCTCGACGTACTCGTCGCAGGTGCGCCAGGTCTTGTGCCCCTCCACGGCGGCGATGACGTGCTCGCGGGGGATCGCCTCGACGCGGCCGAACAGGTCACCGGCTTCGGTGCCGTCGACGTGAATGGTCGACAGCGAGCAGGAGCCGAGCATCACGGTCGTCACGCCGTGGCGCAGTGACTCGGCCAGCGCGGGACCGTTGAGCACCTCGATGTCGTAGTGGGTGTGGATGTCCAGCATCCCCGGCAGCACCCAGTCGTCGGTGGCGTCGATCACCTGCGGGCAGTCCGTCTCGTCCAGGTCATCGACCGTGATCGCGACGACGTGCCCGTCCCGGATGCCGACGTTGCGCACCGCGGATGCGGCTCCGGTGCCGTCGAACCAACGGCCGTTGCGAATGATCGTGTCGTACGTCACTCCGCCATAGAACAGCCGCCAGGCACGCGTGTCAACGAAATCGTGAACACTTTTTCAGAATTGTCTACTGCTCGGCCCACGCGTCCGGTTGGCGGCCGTCGACGTCGGTGAAGCCGTACTCGCGGGCAAGCTCCACCGAACTCGCCGAGCGCTGGTTCCACCGCGCCCGATCGGGGTCGGCGGCGATCGCCGCCACCCCGCGGCCGACGAAGCGTGGGGTCTCGGACTCGGTGAAGGCGGGCGGTGCGGTCGGGGCGCCGTCGGCGCGCGCCGGGTCGAGGGCATCGCGCCAACTCACCGCGCCAACGCCGTAGTTCTCGAGCATCATCTCCGAGCGCAGCCAGCCGGGGGTGACCGCCACGGCGGTGCAGCCGAACGGCGCCAGGTCATGGCCCTGACTGAACGCGATCCTGTTCACCGACACCTTGGCGAGGTCGTAGAACGCCGACAGCCGGTAGTGCTGTGCGTTGAACTCGGCGGTGCCGTCGGTCACCTCGACCAGTAACCCGCCGGGGCGGGTGATCAGTAGCGGCAGCAGACAGTGCGACGTGACGAGGTGAGTCTCGACCCCGAGCCGCAGGATGCGGAGTCCGTCGTCGAGGTCGTGTTCCCACAGCGGCCGGTTCCACGTCGACGGTGGGCCCTTGAGGATCTCGGCGCCCCAGATGTCGTTGACGAGGACGTCGATTGCGCCGTAGTCACTTCGGAGGCGATCAGCAAGTGCCCGCACCTGGGCGATGTCGAGATGGTCGGTCGGCACGGCGACGCCGACCCCTCCGAGGTCGCTGACGAGTTGCGCTGTCTCCTCGATGGTTTCGGGCCGGTCGTAGTCCGAACACAGGTCGACGACGGAGCTGGTGCGACCCGTGCACACCACGGTGGCACCCGCCTCGCCCAGCGCCGCAGCGATTCCGCGACCCGCACCGCGGGTGGCTCCGGCGACCACGGCGACGCGGCCGGCGAGAGCGGGGCTACCCGCTGGCGAGAACATGACGTCGAGTATCGCTGTCGGACCCTTCTGCCATCGCAAGTTCAGGATGTCCGGGCATACTCGGCTACGTGACTCCACTGCAGCGTTACATCGCCGAAGAGATCGCGACCGACCACGTCGAGGGGCTGATGTCCAGACGTGAGGCCATCCGCAGGCTGGCGCTGATCGGTGTCGGCGCCACTGCCGCCTCCGCGCTGATCGCCGCGTGCAGCCCCTCCGAGAAGCCCGCGAACGGCACCCCGACCGCCGAGGCACCGGTGACCTCCAGCGGAGCGGCGACGGCAAAGCCCGTTCCGCCGGGGATCGAGAACGCCCTTGAGACCACCCCCGTCACTTGGGCGGGTCCCCGCGGCGAACTCCAGGCGGCGTGGGCCGAGGCGCAGTCGCCGAAGGGTGCCGTCCTGGTCATCCACGAGAACAAGGGGCTCACCGACTGGGCACGTTCGGTGGCGGGCCGGTTCGCGGGGATCGGATACTCCGGCCTCGCCATCGACCTGTTGTCGGCCGAGGGCGGCACGGCCAAGTTCACGGATCCGGCCGAAGCCACGGCGGCGCTGAGCAAGATCTCGCCGGAGGACTTCGTCTCCGACATGAAGTCGGGGATCGAGGAATTGCAGCGGCGCACACCCGGGGTGAAGGTGGCGGTCGTCGGATTCTGCATGGGCGGCGGACTGGTGTGGCAACTGCTGGCATCCGGCGAACCGCAGCTCGCCGCCGCCGTGCCGTTCTACGGCCCGCTACCCGACGGAGCGGACTTCAGCGGCTCGAAGGACGTCGCGGTGCTGGGCTTCTACGGTTCCGAGGATGCCAGGGTGACCGGCACGAAGGACGCCGCGCAGCAGGCCCTCGACAAGGCCGGACTGGTCAACCAACTCGTTGTTGAGCAGGGTGCGAACCACGCGTTCTTCAACGACACCGGCGACCGTTACGACCCGACGGCCGCCGCCGATGCCTGGCAGAAGACGCAGGACTGGTTCACCAAGTACGTCGGGTGACCCCGGTACCGGCGGTGGCCGGTATTCACGACCCGTTCAGGTGACCGGTCAGCCGCCGTTCTCCGAACGCACACGAGCCCGCGCTGTGATGAGGCATGCGGGTTGTCCAAGTGGCGAACTTCTACGGCCCGCGCTCCGGGGGACTGCGAACGGCGGTGGACCGGTTGGGTGCCGAGTACTGCGCGGTCGGCCATCAGGTGTACCTGGTGGTGCCGGGGCCGGTGGCCTCCCGTCAGCGCCTGGACTCAGGTGTCTTGCGAATCTGCATGCCCGCCAAGCAGATTCCCTTCACTGGTGGGTACCGGGCCGTGTCGCCAGCGCCGATCACCGCTCTGTTGGCCGAGCTGGAACCCGATGCGTTGGAGGTATCGGACCGGCTCACCCTTCGCTCGCTTGGGAAATGGGGCCGAAGGCATGACGTCGCCACCGTGATGATCTCGCACGAGCGGCTGGATCGTCTTGCGGGGCAGTTGCTGCCACGTCGCGCCGCGCGTGCCATCGCCGACTTCGCCAACCGCAGGACCGCCGCCAACTACGACGCGGTGGTGTGCACGACGGCCTTCGCTCGCGAGGAGTTCGACCGCATCGACGCACCGAACGTCGTCACTGTGCCATTGGGCGTCGACCTCGAACAGTTTCATCCCCGGCGGCGCTGCGCGAACGTGCGCAGCAGATGGGCGACGCCTGCGCAGACACTGTTGGTGCACTGCGGGCGGCTCTCCGTCGAGAAGCATGCCCATCGCAGCATCGACACTGTTGCGGCCCTTCGTGATTCGGGCGTCGATGCGAGGCTGGTGATCGTCGGGGAGGGACCACTGCGGGGCAGGCTGGAGCGCCAGGCCGCCCGACTGCCGGTCGAGTTCACCGGCTTCATCGGGTGTCGCGACACGGTGGCGTCGATCCTTGCCTCGGCCGACGTGGCGTTGGCGCCAGGCCCCCACGAGACGTTCGGGTTGGCCGCCCTCGAGGCGCTGGCCTGCGGCACCCCCGCCGTCGCCTCGAGGACGTCGGCGCTCGCCGAGATCCTCACCGCAGGGAGCGGCGCGTCGGCCGACAACGATCCCGACTCCATCGCGGCCGCAGTGACTGCCGTCATCAGCAGGCCGGAGTCGTCCCGTCGCATCAGCGCCCGCCGTCGTGCGGAACAGTTCTCCTGGCCGTCCTCGGCCGCGGGGATGCTCGGCGCCATGGGCGCCGACCGAACACAGGGGGGACAGTTCGACCGCTAGGTTGTCCGCATGGGCGCTCCGACACGTGGGCCGAGCGACTTCGACCGGGCCAGGACGCTGTGGTTCGCGCTGCTGCTCACCATCGACAACGGATTCATGGACGCCCACACCTTCTACGTCCGAGGAGGTGTGTTCGCCAACGTTCAGACCGGCAACGTCATCTTCTTCGCCATCGACGTCTCCGAGCGCAAGGTGGCTGCGGCGATGGCCCACGCCTGGCCGATCCTCGCGTTCATGGTCGGCATTTCCCTTGCCTCTCACATCAAGTCGGGCCGAGTCGAGCGCATCGTGCCCCACCCGTTGCGCTGGACGATGACCGTGCAGGTGGCCGTCCTCGCGGTGATCGGCTTCGTTCCGGTCACCGTGGCGCACAGCTACGTGACGGTGCCGATCGCGTTCCTCGCCGCGCTGCAGATGGGGCTCTTCCGCAACGTCGGCGATCTGGCGTACCTACCCGTCGCGACGACTGGAAACTTGATGCGCTTCGTCGAAGCAGGCTACGACGGCTTCGTCGAGAGGCAGTCGGCGTCGCGGCGGGCCTGTGGGATCTACGGCGCGCTGATCCTCGCCTTCGCCGGGGGAGCGCTCATCGGCGCCTTCGCCAGCCGTGCATGGGGTGCGCACGCGATCTGGCTGGCCGCGTCGATTCTGGCCGTCACCCTCGTCCTGTTCATCGTCGACGAGCGGGTCCTGCGCTGATCGAACCCAACCGGCCCGCGGCACGTGTCATTTGATACAGGCCGCCAACGGAAGAGGACACATGACCAAGAGCGGTGCATTACTCGGGGCGTTGGTACTGATCGGCGCCATCGTCACCGCCTGCTCGAGCACGCAGGCACCCAGCTCGAACTACGGTTCGAGCAGTTCACCCGTCGCGATGACCGGTGGCCCAGCACAAAGTTCCGCGCCTGCCGCGGCCGGACCGACCATCACGATCTCCGACATGGCGTTCGGCGAGCCACTCACCGTCTCGCCGGGCGCGACGGTCACCATCGTCAACAAGGACACCGTGGAGCACTCGGTGACCTCCAAGCCGGACGCAGGGTTCTCCACCGACGTCGGCGGCGGGGAGCAGAAGACCTTCACCGCACCGACACAGCCGGGCGAGTACCCATTCGTCTGCAGATATCACCCGAACATGTTGGGCACCCTGACCGTCAAGTAGCTCCAGCGCCTCGCCGACGCGGTTTGAACGCAGGCGATCCCGGGCATCCGCCAACTCAGCGAGTGCGTCGATTCATGACGTTCCAGCAGCCGAAGGAGCTCGACATGAATACCAACACCGTCGTCATGGTCGTCGTGGCCGTCGTGGTGGTCCTGCTGTTGATCCTGGGGTTCGCCTTCGTCGCGCGTAGTGCGCGCGACAAGAAGCGCCGGGCCGAGGCAGATCGCATCCGCGACGAAGCGCGCGAAGAGAACAGCCGGGTCGAGAAGCGGGAGGCCATCGCGGCCGAGACCGAGGCCAGGGCCCGTGCCGCAGCGGCCGAGGCGGAGGCCAAGGCCGCCGAAGCCGCCCGCTTGAGCGACAGGGCCGCTAGCCATCGCCACGAAGCCGCTTCGTCGCGCGAGCAGCTCGATTCGCAGTGGCAACACGCCGACTCGTTGGATCCACGCCGCAAGGATGACGCCGACGAGGCCTACGACGCTGCCGAGAAGGACCGCATGAAGCGCGACGAGCTGAACCGCAGCGAGCGCCCAGAACACGAAGAGCAGCCGCACCGGGTCAACTAGGGACGTCGAGAAACCGGGTGATCTAGCGCGGCGGGGTCCACGCCACGGGAAGTCGCTTGATGCCGTGGATGAAGGCCGACTGGAGCCGGGCGGGCTCTTCGGTCGCGGCGATGTCGGGGATCCTCCGGTGCAATTCCTCGAAGGCGACGGTGATCTCGCGGCGCGCGAGGTTGGCACCGAGGCAGAAGTGGGCACCGCCTCCGCCGAAGCCGACGTGCGGGTTCGGATGACGCCGGACGTCGAAGGACCACGGGTAGTCGAACTTGGCGTCATCCCGGTTGGCCGACCCGTACCAGAGCGTGACCTTGTCGCCTGCAACGAGTTTGACGCCACTGAGCTCGGTTTCGCGAGTCACCGTGCGACGCATGTAGGCCACCGGAGACGCCCACCGCACCACCTCCTCGACGGCGGTCGGAGCCACGGTGTCGTAGTCGCTCCACCAGTCGTCGCGCTGTTCGGGGTGGCGACTCAGCGCCAGCACGCCGTGGCTGATGGCATTGCGCGTCGTCTCATTGCCCGCGACCACCAGAAGAATGAAGAACGACGCCACCTCGCCTGACGTCAGTCGCTCGCCGTCGAGCTCGGCCTGTACCAGGCTGGTGGTGAGATCTTCACCGGGGTGGGCGCGTCGGTCGTCGGCCAACGCCGATGCGTAGGCACCGATGTCGATTGCCACCTTGACGAACTCGTCGAACTCGGTCGCGATCTCAGGATCGCCGAAACCCAGGATGACGTTCGTCCAGTTGAAGATCTTCTGGTGGTCCTCCTCGGGGATGCCCATCATGTCGCAGATGATCTGCAACGGTAGGGGTCCGGCCAGGGCGGCCACCAGCTCGGCCGAGCCGTCGGGGTGATCCCCGATCATCGCTTCGACCAGTCGGCGGGCACGGTCCCGCACCGAATCCTCGATCCGAGTCAGCACCCGCGGGGTGAACGCACTTCTGACGATGTTGCGCAGCCGGGTGTGCCGCGGATCATCAAGCGCGATCATCGAGCCGAAGTACTGGGCCAACTCAGGGGACTGGTCGCCGATCACGATGCCCTGCGCCGAGCTGAAGATCTCGGGATGGCGGCTGGCGTGGAACACGTCGTCGTAACGGGTGACCGCCCAATGGCCCCTGCCTCGCTCGAAGCCCTGCTGAATGAATTCCGGCTGCAGTGACACCGGAGCCTCGCGCCGGAGGGTGGCGAACGCACCGTCACGCACCTCGTCGTCGAGCGCCCAGAAGTCCCACGCCCCCAGGTTGATGTCAGAGATCGCAACCTCGGGCGGCGGCGCCCCGTTCACCCGTGCCGAGATACCCACGCCACCTCACCTCACCGTCGGAACGCGATGCCGCCGAGCGTAACGTCAGGGCCCAGCTTCGTGCCCCATTCTGCCGTGGGTGCGTCGCTGGTCTTTCATCTTCGCCTCGTAGACGTGCCTCTCACCTGCGAGAAGCTCGTTACGGACCCGGCGCTCGTGTTCGCGGAACGGCGTCCAGTAGCCATCGTCGAACTCCTCGACGACCTGGAACGTCCAGCGGCCGGGCAGCACGTTGAGACCGACCAGTTCCGTCGCCAAGCGCTCGGCGACCTCATCGTGTCCGGAGTTCCTCAGGTCCTCGCAGGCCTCGCCCAAGATCAGGTCGGCGTGCCCGATCAGCTGATGAAAGGAATACAGATGCCCGCGTGCGCGCTCGACGCACTCCAACGCCTCCGACACCTTCCCGACGGCGGCGATCGTGTCGTCGTCCACCCCCGCCGGGCGCCGGCCCAGGCAGCCATCGGAGTCGTCGTTGGTGCTCACCAAGGGGTGATACCCCTCCGGTCGCCGGCCCAACCGAGCGCTGCGTTCAGCCGATGACCTGCGCGTTGTCACCCGACCGTGATAGCACCGATTGGTGCGAAACCCACATGCAGGGCAACCGTTTACGACCTCTGACGAAGAGATCGCCGCGGCGCTGCTCGACGTCAGCGTCCCGACGTTGATGCTCTCGCTGGTCCACATGGCAGGCGACCCCGCACTGATCCGCGGTGTGCTGAAACCGGCGGGCCTGTTCCTCAACGAGGTGCAGGGCTACATGTCCGAGGAAGACAAGGCGGCGGCCCGCAACGTCGCACTCGAGGTGATCGCCGACTATCGCGACCGCGGCTGCCCCGATCCCGAACCGATCAGCGGTGATCTCCTCAAGGAGATGATGGAGTGGCTCGTCTGCGAACCCGTCCCGGACGAGTACGTGCCGATGCTGCTCGAGGAGATGGAACTCGACGGGACGGACGCCAGGGCCGTACACACCTCGACCAAGTCCGCCCGCGACGGGTTCCCCGTCGTCGTGATCGGCTGCGGAGAGTCCGGTCTGCTCGCGGGCATCCGGCTCAAGGAAGCCGGCATTCCCTTCAAGATCGTCGAGAAGAACGCCGGGCCTGGCGGCACGTGGTATCAGAACACGTATCCAGGGGCGCGGGTCGACGTAGGAAATCACTTCTACTGCTACAGCTTCGAACCGACCGACCAATGGACGCACTTCTTCGCCGAACAACCCGAACTGCAGGCCTACTTCCAGCGCGTGATGGACAAGTACGACGTCGCGCAGCACGTCCGGTGGCAGACGGAGGTGACCGACGCGACGTGGGACGACGACACGGCCACGTGGAGCGTGCGCACGCGCGGTGTCGACGGCACGGCCTCCACCATCGAGGCGCGGGCCGTCATCAGCGCGGTCGGTCAACTCGACCGGCCGCACGTGCCGACGATTCCTGGCCGAGACCAGTTCTCCGGGGCGGCCTTTCACTCCGCCGAGTGGAACCATTCCGTCGACCTGGGCGGTAAGCGGGTCGCAATGATCGGCGCAGGCGCCAGCGGCTTCCAGATCGCCCCGGCGATCGCCGACGAAGTGGCCCACCTCACCGTCTTCCAGCGCACGGCGCAATGGATGTTCCCCAACCCGAACTATCACGAGGCCGTCGGCCCCGGCGTGCAGTGGGCGCTGCGCCACCTGCCGTTCTACGGCCGGTGGTATCGGTTCCTGCTGTTCTGGCCCGGCTGCGACAAGGGGCTGGAGGCCGCCAGGGTCGACCCCGACTATCCCGATCAGCAGTGCGCCGTCAGTGAGATCAACGAGATGACCAGGATCATGTTCACCGAGTGGATCAGGAGCCAGATCGGCGACGATCCGGAACTGGCCGCCAAGGCCGTGCCCGACTACCCGGCGACGGGCAAGCGCACGCTGCAGGACAACGGCAGCTGGCTGCGGACCCTGACGCGCGACGACGTCGAGTTGGTCCGTACGCCCATCGACCGCATCGAGGCAGAAGGCGTGGTCACCGCGGACGGCGTCCGCCATCCGGCCGACGTTATCGTCTTCGCAACGGGCTTTCAGGCCACCGAGATGCTGTGGCCGATGGCGATCACCGGTCGCGACGGCCAGGATCTCCGCGCGTCATGGGGGGAGCGGCCCGCGGCGTATCTCGGCATCACCGTGCCCGGCTACCCGAACTTCTTCTGCATGTACGGACCCGGCACGAACCTGGCAAGCGGTGGCAGCCTCATCTTCCACTCCGAGTGCCAGATGCGTTACATCTCAGAGTGTCTGGACCATTTGATCGCCGGCGGGCATCGCTTCATGGAACCGCGGCAGGACAAGACCGACGACTGGGTGCGGCGCAGCCAGGAGGAGATGGGCAAGATGGTCTGGTCGCAGCCGTCGATCGCACACTCGTTCTACAAGAACAGCAGTGGCGAGGTGTACACGCTGAGCCCGTGGCGGCTGGTCGACTACTGGACGTGGACTCGCAGGCCCGATCCGAGTGACTTCACGTTCGGCTGACGGTCACGCCAGCAGCAAATGGCCTTAACGCCGTCGCGCCATCGAATCATCAACCACATCAGCAACATCCATTGCACTGGTTACAGACATGGGGCGCCAACCGGTGCCAGGCACGGGCCGCCCACGAGGCCGTGGCCTGCGCGCAGCAACGAAAACCCGTGCGCTGCGCTCACATCCGCCTGTGGCCGATGAGTGCCGCTACGACGACCGGGCCTACACGTCGTCGAATCAGTAACCTCGGCCGAATACCGTTGTCGCCCAATGCAGCAGCGCGACCAGCAGGGATATCGCCGGCACCGGTCGCGCGGCAAACGGTTCGGCGTGCTGGCGGGTTCGGTGCCGATTTCGTCTGCAGTCCATTCACGCTAGCGACGTAACGCGCTCTGCGTCCACGGCGATGTCAGGGGTAGGGGTCACGACGGGGTCAGGGAATGAACCGTGAAGGTTTGGGCGTCGAACCGAGTGGAAACGCCACGACGCCAAGTCGCGAGGCAGGAGACACGCATGAAGCCGATCAAGATCGTGGCGGCTGCCATGATCGTAGGCGGACTGGGCTTCGGCTCGATGTCCGTGACCGCACCGATGGCGTCCGCGCAGCCGGTCGCGCCCATCCCGCAGAAGCCGGGGGGACACGGGAACGACGACTACTGCCCGCCGTGGTGTGGCGACACCAAAGGGCCCAACCGGTACTGCCCGCCCTGGTGCGACAACAACGTCGGCCACGGTGACGACAAGGGCTTCTGGTGGAACAACAACCGCCACGACTGGTGGGACGATCGCAACGGGCCACCTCCATGGGGATGGGGTCCGCCGCCACCGATCCAATGGAACGGCGGCCCGCCGCCGCAATCGGTCAACTACTGGGGCTACAACCTGAACCCGGTGTGGAACGACGGCCCTCGCCAGTGGGGAGTCTGGTTGTTCGGACTCTGGATTCCCATCTTCGGGGTCGGCTTCAACTGAGCCGGCTCAGGCCTCCACTCAGGCCTCGACCCCGGCCTCCACTCAGGCCTCCACGAAGGCCTTGATCCGTTCCAGCGTCTTGCGCATGTCGCGGATGTTGCGCCGCTTGCGAAGCTGGCCGCCGAAGAGACCGAACAGGGTGGTCATGAGCCCTTCGTTCATCCGAAAGGACTCGGTGACCTCGGTACCGCTCTGCACCGGGGTGAACAGGTAATGCCAGTTGTTCACCGGACGATCGCCGATGAGCACCTCGAAGCCGAACTCGCTCCCGGGCTCGCACGCGGTGACGCGACAGGTCGTCCAGTAGATGGGGCCGATCTCGTTGCGCTTGACGTGACCGCGGAACGTCGCCTCAAGTGCCGGACCGGTGGCGCCGTCGAGCCATTCCGCTTCGAAGGTCTCTGGCGAGAACTTGCCGGTGTTGCGGATGTCCGCGACGAGGTCCCACACCTTCTGCGCCGGGGCGTCCATCGCAACGGTGACTGATGCCTGCATGTCTGAACCTGTTTCTGTCGTCGGGCCGCCGTGGTTGCTGTCACCATATGCGTGTGACGGACTGGAGCGGTGAAGAGTACGCGAGGCTCAGTGGGTTGCAGCGATCCATGATCGGCGAGGCGATGACCGGCCTCGACTTCCACCCGACCGATCGCGTGCTCGACATCGGTTGCGGCGACGGTTTTCTCACCGGCGCGATCGCGACGCTGACTCCGCAGGGCATCGTCGTCGGAGCCGATCCGTCGCACCGAATGGTGGCCACCGCGGCAGCGACGGTGCCCGCCAAGGCGTCAGGACCGTGGTTCGTCATCGCAGACGCCCGTGCCCTTCCCTTCGGCGAGTGCTTCGACGCTGCGGTGTCATTCAACGCCCTGCACTGGGTGCCCGAGCAGGAGCGGGCGCTGCGCCAGATCGCCACGGTGCTGAAACCGGGTGGTTCGGTCACCGTCCAGGTGGTATGTGCGGGCGCGCGCCCCAGCTTGGAAGCCGTCACCATGGGGCTCTGCCGGGAGACGCAGTGGGCGAAGTGGTTCGAGGGCTTCGAGGAGCCCTTCACTCACGTGGACCCCGATCACTACGGGGAGTTGGCCGCGGCGGCAGGGCTGACGCTCGACGACGCGACCACGAGCGACCGCGAGTGGGACTTCGGTTCGCGGGAGGCCTTCCTGCAGTGGTCCGCGATGGGATCCACGGCATGGACCGACCGGCTGCCCGACGATCGCCGCGCCCAGTTCATCGAGGAGCAGGTCGACGTCTACGAGCCGATCGCGGGCGCGCAAGGGCTCTTTCGCTTCATGCAGATGCGGGCCCGGCTACACCGCGGGAAGACTGGATGACATGAAGATCCGATTTGGCGTGGGGCTCGGTGCGGGGCAGGAGGCCACCGCAGAGGAACTGCCGAGCCTCGTCGACCGGCTCGAGGCCGCGGGCATCGATTCCCTATGGTTCTCGGAGCTCGTGTACACCGACGCCGTCGACCCCTTCGTCGGAATGGCGTACGCGCTGGCAAGAACCACCAAGCTCAAGGTGGGCACGTCGGTGGTCATCCTGCCCGGCCGTCACCCGGTGCTCGTTGCCAAGCAGCTGGCGTCGTTGGCCGCGCTGGCACCGAAACGAGTGCTGCCGGTCTTCGGGCTGCGCTCCGCCATCCCCGCGGAGCGGGACGTCTTCGTGGTGCCCGACGGGCAGCGCGCCGCGGTCTTCGACGAATCCCTGCGACTTCTCAAGTCGGCGTTGAACTCCGAAGGGACCGACTTCTCCGGCGACTTCTTCACCGCCACCTCGGTCGCGGTCGGGCCGCGCCCGGCCAAGCCACTCGACATCTGGCTGGGCGGCTCCGCACCCGCCGGGTTCCGTCGCATCGGCAGGCTCGCCGACGGCTGGCTGGGCAGCTTCCTGACCCCCGACGAGGCGCGGCGCGGGCGTGAGCTCATCGAGACGGCCGCCGCGGAAGCCGGACGCGTCGTCGAACCCGACCACTACGGGATCAACGTGGCCGTCGCCGAGAACGGACTACCCGACGAAGTTCTTGCGGCGATCCGCAAACGTCGGCCCGACGTCGACCCCACCGAGCTGGTCGCCGACGGATGGCCGCAGCTGCATCGCATGATCGACGGCTATCTGGCCGCCGGGCTGACCAAGTTCGTCATCCGCCCCACCGGCAGTGCCAGCACCGGGGAGTTCGTCGATCGCTTCGCCGCCGAACTGCTGCCACGGGAGAACTGACCGGCCGGTGACGTTGAACCGAACACCCCGCTCGACCGTGCCCTGAGTGTGTTCACTCGACTCTGAGCCGGATGATCCGGGGGTTAGGAGATTGATCATGGACATTTCGAGGTCACGGCTGCCCGGATGGTTTGCGCTGGCGATCGTCATCGCGGTCGCCGTGCTGACGTTGGGCAGCCCGCCGATCGCCAGGGCCGACGACCGCCTCCAGTTCACCGGCACCACGCTGTCCGGTGCCGCGTTCGACGGTGCCACCCTGGCAGGCAAGCCCGCGGTGTTGTGGTTCTGGACGCCGTGGTGCCCGTTCTGCAATGCCGAGGCACCGTCGGTGAGCGCGGTGGCCGCCGCCAATCCCGGGGTGAAGTTCGTCGGCGTCGCCGCCCGCTCCGACACCGGCGCCATGCAGAACTTCGTCGACAAGTACCACCTCGGCTTTCCCAACCTCAATGATGCGGACGGCTCCATCTGGGCGCGGTACAACGTGCCGTGGCAACCCGCCTACGTGTTCTACCGGCCCGACGGAACCTCGACGTTCGTGAACAATCCGACCTCCGCCATGCCGCAACAGGAACTCGCGGACCGGGTCGCCGCGCTCACCGGCTAGGCAGGCGCAGGGCAGGAACGAAGCGACTCGGGAAAGCGGTTCAGCGACGGTGGGATCCGACGGTCTCGGTCTGGCCTTCGGTGCCGGGCTGGTGGCTGCGCTGAATCCGTGTGGATTCGCCATGCTGCCCGCGTATCTGACGCTGGTCGTGAACGGCGGGGGAGCCGGGGCCAGGGCTGCCCTGACCCGTGCGTTGCTCGCCACCGCGACGATGGCCGTCGGGTTCGTGGCGGTCTTCGGTGCGTTCGGGCTGCTGACGGTATCAGCTGCGGACGCCGCGCAGCGGTACGTGCCGTACGTGACGATCCTGATCGGCATCGTGCTTGTCGCACTGGGTGTTTGGCAGTTCCTCGGCCATGATCTCAGGGTGCCGATCCGAGATCCGTTTGCCCACGGCGCCCGCTGGGGACCCACGGCCGCCCTCGGTTCGATGTTCGGCTACGGAATCAGCTACGCACTGGCCTCCCTGTCGTGCACGGTGGGCCCGTTCCTGGCGGTCACCGGCATCGGCGTCGGCTCACCGGGAGGCGGACTACCCGCAGTGCTTGCGTACACGGCAGGCCTGACGCTGGTCGTCGGCACCCTCGCGGTGGCGGCCGCGCTCGCCGGATCGGGCTTGGTGGATCGACTGCGCCGAGTGCTGCCCCATGTGAACCGGATCAGCGGGGTGCTCCTGTTGCTCGTCGGTGCGTACGTCGCGTACTACGGGTGGTACGAGGTACGCCTGTTCAGCGCCACCGGCGACGGGCACGACCCCGTCATCGCGGCGGCGGGTCGAGTCCAGTCGGTACTCGCCGGCTGGGTGTACCGGCAGGGCGCGTGGCCGTGGTTGGCCGGGCTGATCCTGCTGGGTGGCGGCGCCGCGGCGTGGTCCGTGCGGCGCCGAGTCCGGGGCCGAACGGGATGACTGCTCGACGGAACGGAAGGTTCTCATGGCTCCCATCAAGGACCGCCGCGCCGTGATCGTTGCCGGCCACCTGATGGTGGCGCCGCGCGACCGCGACGCCTACCTGGCGGGTTGCGTCGACGTCGTCCGGCAGGCCCGCTCCGCCGTGGGCTGCCTCGACTTCGCGATCTCGGCGGACCTGCTCGACGCGGGGCGGATCAACGTCTACGAACGGTGGGATTCGCAGTCCGCCGTCGAAGCCTTCCGCGGCGGTGGTCCCAGCGACGAGCAGGGTGCCGCGATGCTGTCTGCATCGGTGGCGGAGTACGACGTCGCCGACGAGCGATCACTGACGTGACCGAGTGGCCGCAGGCGCTCGTCGTGCGTGATTGGTCGACGGCGGATTCCGATGCGGTCGGCCGCTGGCGCTACGACGGCAGGTGGTCGGTGTATGACCAGCGGGCCGACGACCCGGCGGGGGATGCCTTCGGCCGTCGTGCGGTCGTGTCCGCGGACGACGGCAGACTCATCGGCTTCTACTGTGTTGGCGCCGACGCACGGGTTCCCGGGCTGGTCGCCGATGCGGCAGTCGTCGACCTCGGCTTGGGGATGGCGCCAGAACTCGTCGGACAGGGCCACGGGGTCCAGTTCGCGCAGACGGTTCTCGACGACGTCGGTCGGCAGCTGCCGTCCACACCACTGCGGGCGGTCATCCAAACGTGGAACACGCGGAGTCTGGCGCTGGCACGACGGCTCGGATTCATCGCCGCGGGGAATCACCGGTGCCGTCAAGACGATGGTGAAGTCACGTACGCCGTCTTGATCCGGGACGCCTAGAGCTGAGCGGTACCCCGTGATTCCAGCAAACAGACTTCCGATCGGCCCCGCCGGCTCTGCGCCACTGAGGGCAACGGGCAGATCGGTCGCGAAACCAACGATTACGGGTTGATGACACCCCATGGTGACGCCGTGAACCGATTGGCTGTTGACTTCCCGCTTCGGGTAGTCTGCGTGCATTGCGCAGACGTACGGGGGAGGCTCTCCAGCATGTGGAGCCGCTGACGATACTCAACCAGACGCCAAAGGCTGAAATTTGCCAGACACAAAGAATGATACCCAAGGCCTAAAGCCGCACTTCGAGGACGTCCAGGCGCACTATGACCTGTCCGACGACTTCTTTCGGCTGTTCCTGGATCCCACCCAGACCTATAGCTGCGCCTACTTCGAGCGCGACGACATGACGCTGGAAGAGGCGCAGATCGCGAAGATCGATCTGTCCCTTGGCAAGCTGGGCCTCGAGCCCGGGATGACACTGCTGGACATCGGCTGCGGCTGGGGTGCCACCATCAACCGCGCCGTCGAGCGCTACGACGTGAACGTGGTCGGACTTACGCTGAGCAGGAACCAGCAAGCGGCCGTCCAGGAACTTCTAGGGAAGTCGGACAGCCCGCGGAGCAAAGAGGTTCGGCTCCAGGGCTGGGAGCAGTTCCACGAGCCCGTCGACCGCATCGTGTCCATCGGCGCCTTCGAACACTTCGGCAGCGACCGCTACGACGACTTCTTCAAGATGGCCTACTCGGCGCTGCCGACCGACGGCGTGATGCTGCTGCACACCATCATCAAGCCCAGCGACGCAGAGTTCGCCGAACGCAAGCTGCCGTTGACCATGACGAAGCTGAAGTTCTTCAAATTCATCATGGACGAGATCTTCCCCGGCGGAATGCTTCCCAAGGTGGAGGACGTCGAGAAGCATGCCACCAAGGCCGGATTCGAGATCACCAGGATCCAGCCGTTGCGTCTGCACTACGCCCGCACCCTGGAAATCTGGGCGGCCGCACTCGAGGCGCGCAAGGACGAGGCCATCGCGATTCAGTCCCAAGAGGTCTACGACCGCTACATGCGGTACCTGACCGGCTGCGCGGAGCTGTTCACCGAGGGCTACACCGACATCTGCCAGTTCACCCTCGAGAAGGCCTGACCGCCGGCTACCTCACTCCGGTGGCGGCCGTCGGCCTGGCGGCCCCATCTCGGCGCCTGCGGCGTCGCGCCGCCTGGCAGCCATGCCCGCGAGTGCCTCGAAGACCACCCGGTGCGCAGCGTTCACCGTGAGCTCGGCATGGTCATACGCGGGGGACACCTCCACGACGTCGACGCCGGCCACGTCGTGCTCGTAACACAGTTGGCGCACCATCCGGAGTAGATCGACGCTGGTGATGCCGCCCGGCTCCGGGGTGCCCGTGCCGGGCGCATGCGCCGGATCGAGAACGTCGATGTCGACGGACAGGTACAGCTTGTCCGCCTTGGCCAGCGCCTCGCCGACCGCGTCGACCATCACGGCCTTGAACCCGCGCTCCCAGATCTCCTGCATGGTGTGCCACACCATGCCCTGCTCCTGCATCCACTCGAAGGTGTCCTGTGGCGGCCAGTAGCCGCGCAGCCCGACCTGGACGAAGTGCGTCCCGGGGACCGCGCCCGACTCGATCAGCCGTCGCATCGGCGTGCCGTGGCTGGCCAGGTTGCCGTCGATGATGTCGGCCGTGTCGGCGTGGGCGTCGAAGTGCACGATGCCGACGTTGCCGTAGCCGTGCACGTCGGCCACCGCGGTCGCCGCCGGCCAAGTGATCGAGTGGTCGCCACCGAGTACGACCGGCACGATGCCGCGGGAGGCCACGGCTGCGACGCGCTCCTTGATGTTCTGGTGGGAGACCTCGGTCTGGCCGTGCGGGCAGAACGCGTCGCCGTAGTCGACGACCTCCAGCCAGTCGAAGATCTCCAAGCCGAGATCCATGTGATAGGTGCCTGGCTCGTAGGCGGTGGCCCGGATCGCCCGCGGACCGAATCGTGCGCCAGGTCGATTGGTCGTTCCGACGTCGAACGGTGCTCCGACGATGGCGACGTCGGGGCGCCACGACTCGAGTTGCTCGACCTCCGTCAGGAAGGGTCGATGGCCGAACGTCGCGAGTCCCGAGTACGGCAGGTCCAGTTGCTCGGCCATTCCCGGTGGAAGTTCGCGATGCGGCCGGTGGTCCCCAGCCGAATCATGGTGGTCGTGGCTCATGGGGTGACAGTACCGCCATCGGTTGCGTTGCGGCCTTGACCCGCAACAGAAGTGAGTGCGTGAAACTCGTGGTAGCTCGGCACGATCGGCAATGAGAACGCGTGGGTCACAGGGGACACACCTTGGCAGCCTCATCTCGGCTGACACACTCGGAGCATGCAACTGGTCACGATCGACGACATCCGCGCCGCGGCCGAACGGATCCGCGGATCGGTCGTCCGCACTCCGCTGCTCCCCGCGCCATGGGGTGACCCGGAACGTCCGCTGTGGCTCAAACCCGAGAACCTCCAGGCGATCGGGGCCTTCAAGGTGCGGGGCGCCTTCAACGCGATCGCACGTCTCGATGAGGCCGGTCGGGCCAGGGGTGTCGTCGCGTACTCCAGCGGCAATCACGCCCAGGCGGTGGCCTACGCGGCAGCCGAGTTCGGGATCCGCGCCTCGATCGTCATGCCCGAGGAGACAGCGGGCGTCAAGATCGCCGCCACCCGCGGCCTCGGGGCAGAGGTGGTGCTGTGCGCGGCAGGCCAACGCGAGAGGGTGGCCGACGAGGTGGTGGCCCGCACCGGCGGCGTTCTGATCCCGCCATTCGACCATCCCGACGTCATCGCCGGGCAGGGCACCATCGGCCTGGAGATCGCCGAGGACCTGCCCGACGTCGCGAACGTCATCGTCCCGGTCAGCGGCGGCGGTCTCGCGTCGGGCATCGGCACCGCCATCGAAGCGCTCGCCCCCGGAGCCAAGGTCATCGGCGTTGAACCGGAGCTCGCCGCCGACGCCGCCGAGGGCCTGGCCGCGGGACACCGCGTCGACTGGTCGATAGAGGACCGCAACCGCACCATCGCCGACGGGCTTCGATCGCAACCCTCAGAACTGACGTTCGCCCATCTACAAAGGGTGCTGGATGGCGTGATCACGGTGTCGGAGAACGATATTCGCGATGCGGTCCGCGAAATCGCGCTGCGCGCACACCTGGTGGCCGAACCCAGCGGCGCCACCGCCCTCGCGGCCTACCGCAGTCGCGAAACGCCGCTGGGCCCAACGGTTCTGATCGTGTCGGGCGGCAACGTCGAGCCTGCCCTGCTCGCGGAGATCCTCACCGCCTGACCGGTACGCGCGTACCGGACTACCAGGCGAGCACCAAGGGCGAGGACACTTCGCATTTGTCGTGCATCGAGTGCGCCCAGGCGTCCTGTTCGGCAGCGGCCTTGAGAAGCCTGCGGCGTCCGACCCACCCGCAGGAGCACCTGGCCGTCGTGTTGCCGAGGCCGAGGAGATGTACCGAGACCACGCCGTGCCCGGACCCGTCGACCGAATCAGCCGGCGGCGCGGTCCCGACGTCCACCAAGATTGCCGTTGCGGCCATGACCCCTCCTTCGCCGACCGAGACCTCGTCGTCTCGTCTGACGTAGCTGCGAGCTAACGCCCTTCCATCATCACGCGGCAGCAGGTCCGTTTCGGTTTACGACAGGTCACAACTCGGCAAAGGCACGGGCGTCTGTACCCGCCGCATCTCAGTGCACGCCCTCCATCAACCTGCTGACCCAGCCACTCAGCACGAAGACGACGAGGCCGACCACAATGGCCACCGCGCCGATGATCCCGAAGTAGGCGAACTCGCTCGACGGGTCGTAGTAGCCGGCCAGCACGCCGGACATGGATGTGCCGAGCCCCACGGAGAAGAAGTAGAGCGCCATCATCTGCGCCCGGAACGCCTGCGGGGCCAGCTTGGTGGTGACCGACAGTCCGATCGGCGAGATCATCAACTCGGACACCGCGAACGCGGCCAGGATCACGGCCACCAGGAGAGCGGGTACCGCCTGGCCCGTCGTCCCCGCTGTCGGCAGGAACAGCAGGAACGCCACGCCCATGCCGATGACGCCGTAGGCGAACTTGCGTGGCGTGGTGGGCGCCCGGTTCCCCAGCTTGGTCCACATCGCCGCGAACAGGGGGGACAGCAGGATGATCCACACCGGCTCGATGGAGCCGATCCAGCTCGACGGCGCCGTCCACCCGAAGATCGACCAGTTCATCCGTTCGTCGGAGTACACCGCCAGCACGGTGAAGATCTGCTGGAACAGCGACCAGAACACCGCATTGGCGATGAACAGTGGAATGAAGGCACGCACCCGGGTCCGCTCGACGGGTTCGACCTTGGAGCTTCGCAGCATCACGACGAAGTAGGCGACGGACGCCGCGATGATCACCCCGGTCGTCACCTGGGAGAGGTTCGCCAGTTTCACCAGGCCGATCGCGAGCGCCGCCGCCACCAGGGCGATGGCGACGGCCACGACGCCGAAGTAGATCACGATCTTGCCGTGCGGCAACGGGTTCGGAACCTCGCGGCCGTGCGTGCCGAGATTCCGGCGGAACACGACGTACTGCGCGAGGCCCACGGCCATGCCGACCGCGGCGGCGCCGAAGCCCCAGTGGAATCCGACGTTCGTCTGCAGGAGCCCGGTGATCAACGGGCCGACGAACGCACCGAGGTTGATGCCGAGATAGAACAGGGTGAAGCCACCGTCTGCCCTGGCGTCGCCCTTCTCGTAGAGGGTGCCGAGCAGCGACGAGGCGTTCGCCTTCAGCGCGCCGGAGCCCAGCGCCACCAACAGCAGCCCCACGCCGACACCCATCAGTCCGGGCAGGATCGCCAGTGCCATGTGCCCGAGCATCACCACCACGCCGCCGTAGAACACGGTGCGCTCCATGCCGAGTAGTCGGTCGGCGACCCAGCCGCCGAGCACCGTCGACAGGTAGACCAGGCCGCCGTACGCACCGACGATGCCCGTGCCGGTGCTCTGGGGAAGCCCCAGACCGCCTTCGGTGACCGAGTAGTAGAGGTAGTAGCCGAGGATCGTCAGCATCCCGTAGAACGAGAAGCGCTCCCACAACTCGACACCGAACAGGTTGACCAGTCCGATCGGGTGCCCGAACAGCGTGCGCTCGGCGACCTCACCTTCGCTACTTGCTTCCGTCATGCCGTCACCCTGCCACGCAAGAGACGTGATTTCGAAGACTCCGCGCCGCCCCCGACGCGCCCGTAATCGGTCGAACGGGTAGGGTCACGCGCAATGGTCCTCCACGCTGGTGCTGCCCGTGCATGGCCGCCTCGTGGCTCCGAAGGGGTACATGTGGACGCGGTCCTCGGCTTGTCGATGACTCCGACGTCCGTCGGTCTGGTGCTCGTCGAAGGGCAGGACGCCGACGGCGCGACGATGGATCGCGACTCCTTCGCGGTGGCCAACGGTGGCATTCAAACGTCTGAGCAGGCGGCGGCAGCGGTCCTGCGCACCGAGGCGATGGCTGCGACCCGGGGCCTGCGCCTGCACTCGATCGGCGTGACCTGGAGTGAAGATGCCGACCTCCAGGCATCGATGCTGATGGAGTCGCTGTCGGAATCGGGCTTCGACAACGTGGTGGCCATCCGCATGCCGGAGGCCACCGAAGCACTCGCGCGCGGCATCGCCGAAGTACTCGGATACGCGACGACCGCGGTCTGCGTCATCGAACCCGAGTCCGTGATATCGCTGATCGTCAACACCAGCGACGGCGCAGTGCAGACCGCCTTCAATCACGCCATCGACTCCGACGACGCCCTGATCAGCTGGTTGAGCACGGTCTTCACCCGCGCCGACTGGGCCCCCGAGGCGCTCGTCGTGGTGGGCTCGGCCGGTCACTTCGAGCCGATCCTGCACCGACTGGAGGACGCGCTGTCGGTGCCGGTATTCGCGCCGGAGGAGGCGAAGCTGGCGCTGGCCCGCGGCGCTGCACTCGCCTCTGCTCAGAACTCCGAAATGCCGCTCGATCTGTTCGACGACGGCTTCGTGGTCGAGGCTCGCCCAGAATCGCGTCGGGGGCGCTCCCTCGCACAGCGCAGCCAGTACCGGCGGACGTTGTCCAGCGTCGGTCCGCTCGCCATGCTGGCCGTGGGAGCCGTGACATTCGTCGTCTCGGTGTCGATTGCGATCAGCCTGCAACTGTCACCCACCCGCGTGGCCCAGCCCGGCAACCCGGTTCCGGCCGCGAAAGTGGAGATGCCCGAGGCCGTCAGGGCCGTCCCACCGGCCATGCCGCCGCCAGTCGCCATCCCGCCCGCTCCGGTCGTCGAAGCCGCGCTTCCGCCGCCACCACCGGAGGCCGCCGCGCCGGTGTACGACGACCCACCGGTCGCGGTCGTCGACACCCCAGCCGAGGCGCCGGCCTACGTCGACCAGGCTCCCGCTGCGCAGCAGGAGGTTCCGCCTCCCGCCGCGGCACCCGTCGACCCCGCACTCGCGCCGCCGGTCACCGATCCGGCGCTGGTCGCGCCACAGGTCCCGCCGGCAGCGGGCCCGATGGATCCCGATTACAACTCCTCCCAGGTCCCGACGAAGAAGCCGGGCCTCTGGACGCGCATCAAAGAGAAGCTGACGCCCGGACCCGGCTAGCTTGACGACACCCCCAACGCCAACGGACCGCGCCGTCCTGCGCGTGTCGATCCGCGCGACGATCGTGCTCGCCGTGGCGATGGCCATGCTGGCCGTCGAGTTCACCTCGAGATCCGGGGTCGGCTGGCGGTTGGTCACGTTCACCTACCAGGCCAACATCCTCGCCGCGGCGTACTACGCGTGGACGCTGTTCTCGCCGCGAGCCGACGCCCGCACCGGAGTTCGCGGCGCGGTCGTGCTCTACGTCGTCGTCGCCGGGGTGGTGTGGAATCTGCTGCTGACCGGGCGCAGCATGGGCTACACGCCTGCCAATTTCCTGCTCCACGTCGTCGTTCCCATTCTGGCCGTGGCGGATTGGATGCTGATCGGCCGCGGCGCGACTTCTCCCAAGTGGTGGCAACCGTTCGTCTGGCTGGCCTATCCGACCGTTTATCTGGGGTTGGCGTTGGTGGTCCTGAATCGCATGGGACGGCGGGCGCCGTACTACTTCCTCGATCCCGGCAGCGTCGGACTCGGCGCGGTCGCGGTGAACGTCGCTTTGCTCGCCGCCGGGTTCCTCGGCCTTGGCTACCTGCTCCTGGCAGTGGCTCGCCCGAGGTCGGCTAACGCTTGGCGGTCGTAAACCGAACTATCATCTAGGAAAGCCCGTCATTCGGAGGTTGGTCAGTTGCGTAGAGCTCTGCGATATGTGTTGTCGGTGGCGGGAATTGCGACCCTCCTGTTGAATGGTTCGGTGGGCACCGGCCTCGCCGCCGCCCCAGGCCCGGTTGCCGTCGCGAACATCTCACCGGCCGCCGGCCAGGTCGTCGGCGTGGCGATGCCGGTCACGGTGACGTTCGCCCAGCCCGTCGCCGATCGTGCCGCCGCGGAGCGCTCGTTCAGCATCTCTTCGCCAAACGCCCCCCAGGGCAACTTCGTGTGGCTGAAAAACGATGTCCTGCAATGGAATCCGAGCAGCTACTGGCCTGCGCACTCCACCATTGCCTTGTCCGTGGGTGGCGCCAAGACCAGCTTCGAGGCCGGGGCCTCGGTCGTCGGTGTCGCCGATGTGGATGCGCACACCTTCACGGTCAGCATCGACGGTCAGGTGGCACGCGACATGCCTGCTTCGATGGGCAAGCCAAAGCACCCCACGCCGATTGGCTCGTTCACCGCGTTGGAGAAGCAGTCGCCGGTCATCATGGATTCCCGCACCATCGGCATCCCGTTGAGCGACCCGGAGGGCTACAAGCTGACCGTCTACGACGCGGTTCGGGTCACCTGGGGTGGTGTGTACGTCCACTCGGCGCCGTGGTCGGTGGCGTCTCAAGGCAATTCGAACGTCAGCCACGGCTGCATCAACCTCAGTCCCGACAACGCCGCCTGGTACTACGACCAGGTCAGCATCGGTGATCCGATCATCGTCCAGGCGTAGCCGCGTGGAGGTTCTTCGCAGTCGGTGACGACGCGACGTCGGCCACGTCCGGGTAGGTGCCGAGCACGCGGTCGGCAGTACCGGCACTCGTCACCGTGAACCAGTAGTGCTCGTTCTTGAAGTGATGCTGGCGATGGTTGCGCCAAATCGCGCGATATACCTGTGTTTTCGGTTTGTAGTCGCTGTGAATCAGGTAGTGGCACCATTCGTAGCTCAGCCCGAGGACGCCGAGGAGCACCAGGAAGGTCAGACCAAGGCCGGCTCTCGGAAAGGCAAGCAGTGCAGTCGCCGCCGCGAGCGACAGTACCCACAACAGTGCGCGCCACGGGATGAAGATGAGGGCCACCTCGCGCGGGTCGACGTGATGCTCGCGGTGCTTGCGCGCCAGCAGGGGGTCGACGGTGAGCGAACCGAGACGTCTTGGGCGCCAATGCAGGATGAGGACGTGCACCAGCCACTCGAGGAACGGGAAGAGCGCCGGCATCACCAGGGGCACCAGCGCATCGGTGAACTGCCAGTCCCCGACGATGATCCGTGCGACCCCCGCACCGGCCAGGGCCGCGCCGATCATCCACGGCGACGGGTGCCGCCAGAACTCGCGTCGGGCATCGGCGAGCGAGAAGCCACGGCGTTCGGGGCGGGTCGTGGTCGTCACGGCGTGACCGCCAGGTCGTCCAGAGCGGTGAGCAGTGCGACGGTCGCGGGTCCGAGCAGGTCGCGGGCGGCCCGTTCGGCGGCCGCCGGATCTGCGGCGCGGATGGCGTTGGCGATGCCGCGGTAGGCGTCCGGACGGCCCACCTCGCCGGCCATCATGACCGCGAGGGCGGGCAGCGCGGGTTCGTAGGTTGCGCGAAGTGTGTTGTACATCAAGCGAAATGCGATCGAGTCGGCACCATCGACGACGTGGTCCCAGAACGTGAGTGCATGCCGTTGACGCTCGACGGGATCAGGCTCGGCGGCAAGCGCGTCGATCGAGGCATCGAGCAGGTCGGCGAGGGTGGGCTGCCGACGCTTGGCCGCGAGCTCGGCGACCTTGGGGCCGTTATGCAGTCGCGTTTCCAGGATGCTGCGCACGACGGTGACGTCGACCTCACCGGAGCGGATCAGCAGGCGGGGGAGGAGGTCAAGGCCGGCGTGGCGACGGAAGTCCCGGACGGTGGTGGCGTCACCCTGGCGCACTTCGACGAGTCCGGTCTCGGTGAGGCGCTTGATGGCCTCGCGAACGGCGGGCCTGGACACCCCGAGGACCTCGGCCAGGCGTCGCTCACTGGGCAACGCCTCGCCGGGCTGCATGTCGCCGCTGAGTACCTCGGCGACGATTTGATCGAAGACGTCCTCGGGCACCGACCGGCGGTTGACGGGTTGCAGAGCCATGCGTCCACCATGGCGGACTGATGGCCAGAGGTCAAGTGGTCATACCAGTGCCACGCAACGCGGCAGCCGTGGCATCGTCGGCAGGCAGGAACGCCTCGATGCTCAGCTCCGCGGCGGTCAGGTCCAGCGCGGTGCCGAACGTCGTCACGGTGCTCAGGAACGTCAGGACCGTGTCGTCGGGTCCGTCCAACTGCAGCGGCACCACCACTGCGCCCAGATCGTGCGTCTCGTCGAATCCGCCTGGGTACGAATCGATTTCGGCGAGCAGCGTGGCCAGTGTCGCCGAACCGCTTACCGCCACCTCTCTGCGCAGCCGCCCGATCACGTGGTGCCGCCACTGGGCAAGGTTGCGGATCCGGGGTGCCAGACCGTCCGGGTGCAACGAGAGGCGCAGAGCGTTCAGCGGATCCAGCAGGTGCGGCGCGACGCCCTGCATCAGGACACCGGCGCCGGCATTGGCCGCGACGATGTTCCAGCCGCGGTCGACGGCAAGGCACGGATACGGTTCGTACGCCCTGAGCACCCTGGCCAGGCCGTCGCGCACGGCAGCCATGTCCGGATCATCCAGCGAGCGTTCCGCGTAGACGGGCGCGAGGCCCGCCGCCAGCAGCATCTGGTTCTGCTCACGCAGCGGCACGTCCAGCACAGCGGCAATGCGCAGGACCATGGCGCGGCTCGGCACGGAGCGACCGGTCTCCATGAAGCTGACGTGGCGTGACGAGACGTCGGCTTCGAGCGCCAGGTCGAGCTGGCTGAGACGGCGCCGTTGCCGCCATTGACGCATCAACGTCCCGAACGGGGGAGCCTGCACCTGAGCAGTCGTCATGCCCCAAGTTTGACCTGCGCTCGCGTCGCGATCCACTACGCCGGAGGTAATTGCCCCGGTTACCTCCGAAGCGCACTGTGGACGGTGACGAGCCGATGAGAGGAGTCGACGATGCGATCGCACCGGGAGGCCCCGACCCAGCCGCCAATCCCCAAGTGGCTGCGCTTCGTGTTGACGTCCGACCGTGCCGGCTCGGCGTGGTACATCGGGCTCGGCTTCTTCGTCGCTCCCGCCCTGGCGGTAGTGTCGCCGTGGCCCGCACTCACGACGGCCGTCTGGGTCGTCATCGCGCTGGCCGGGCTGTGGCTGGGCCTGCTGGGCATCGCGATGGCGACGGGATTGGCCATCGTGCTGAAGTCCGGTGCCGAGATCCCCGAGGCTTACTGGCGCTCGATCTTCGACTACCCGGGTCCGAGGTCTATTGAGCGGCCGATGCCCCCGTGTAGTCGACCTGCCAGTGCTTGATGCCGTTCAGCCAACCCGACCGCAGCCGCTCTGGCTTGGCCAGCGAGGTGAGATCGGGCATCGCGTCGGCGATCGCGTTGAACATCAGATCGATCGTCATCCTGGCCAGGTTGGCGCCGATGCAGAAGTGGGCGCCGGTGCCGCCGAATCCGACGTGCGGGTTGGGGTCGCGCAGGATGTCGAAGCTGAACGGATCGTCGAACACGTCCTCGTCGAAGTTGGCGGAGCGGTAGAACATCACCACCCGCTGGCCCTTCTTGATCGGCACCCCCGCGAGTTCGGTGTCCTCCAAGGCCGTGCGCTGGAACGACGTGACCGGGGTGGCCCAGCGGACGATTTCGTCGGCGGCCGTCACCGGACGTTCCCGTTTGAACAACTCCCATTGGTCGGGGTGGTCGGTGAACGCCATCATCCCCTGAGTGATCGAGTTGCGAGTGGTCTCGTTTCCCGCCACCGCGAGCAGGATGACGAAGAAGCCGAACTCGTCGTCGGAGAGCTTGTGCCCGTCGACGTCGGCCTGCACCAGCTTGGTGACCAGGTCGTCGCCCGGGTTGGCGGACCGCTCCGCCGCCATCTGCATGCCGTAGGTGATCAATTCGACCGATGCGCTGATCGCGTCGTTCGAGGCGAACTCGGGATCCATGTCGCCGACCATCTGGTTCGACCAGTCGAACAGCTTCTTGCGATCTTCCTGCGGCACGCCCATCAGGCCCGCGATCGCCTGCAACGGCAGCTCGCACGACACCTGCTCGACGAAGTCGCCCGACCCCTCGGCCGCGGCTTTCTTCGCGATGTCGCGTGCGCGCGCGGCGAGGTCCGCGCGGAGTTGTTCCACCGCGCGCGGCGTGAACGCCCTCGAGACGATCTTCCGCAGGTGAGTGTGGTGCGGCGCGTCCATGTTGAGCAACACGAACTTGCCGGTGTCGATCTGGGCCGCAACGGTGCCGTCTGCATACCGCGGCAGTGCGGTCTTCTCGAGACTGGAGAAGACCTCACTGCGCCGCGACACCTCCTTGACGTCCTTGTGCTTGGTGACGACCCAGTAGCCGCCGTCGCCGAAGCCGCCAATCCCTTCGGGCTGCGCGTTCCACCAGATCGGGGCGACCTTGCGCATCTCCGCCAGTTCCTCGATCGGAAGGCGCTCGGCGTAGATGTCGGGATCGGTGAAGTCGAATCCGGCGGGTAGGTTCGGGCCGGTGGCGGTGTGCGGCATGTCGTTGGCGCTCCTCACAAATGACGCGATCTAGTGGGATAAGGCATTTCTACACCACAGATCGGGGCCGCCGAGGCGTTTTCCGAATCTCACAAGTTGAACGTGTTACCGCAGATCATTAGACCTTTGTTAATCACCCGCTTCTGGATTGCCCTGTAACGAAAATGGGGTGATTCTTGATGGACCCACTAGCAACATCAGTCCCTGAGGCCACAGGGGAAGGGGCCAGCAAATGAAGAAGACGACAACCGTCAAGATCGCAGCAGCCGTAGCAAGCTGCACATCGGGTCTTTTCCTGGCAGTCATCGCGACGGCATCGCCGGCAGGGGCGGATCCCGTGGATCCCGCTCCACCGCCCGCACCGCTGGTGACCGTGCCAGCACCGCAACCCGTGCCTGCCGAAGCGCCCACCGTCCAGGCCGCAGGCTCCGACACCCCGCTGCTGCCACCCGACGGCACGCCGCACCTGGCCAGTCCCGACGCCCTGCCGCCGGGATCGACGATGGAGCCGCAGGATCGCGACTCACCGAACGTCAGCTACCTCAAGGACCTGTGGCAGGCGGTGCAGAACCACGAGATCAGCGGCAAGGAAGCGCTGGTGATGGGTCTCGCGCAACGCGGGATGAACACGCCGATCCCGGACCAGGCACCCGGTCCGAACGTGCCGATCTCCCCGGTCGACCCCGCACTCGCGCCGCCGCCGCCGGCGCCGGCGCCCTTACCACCCGCGCCGGTCGGCCCGTTCCCGCCGACTCCCTGACGTCAGCGGCCGCTGCCGTACGGCCGGGTGCTGCGGCGTTCGACCGCACTACTCTTCGAGTGAGCTACCAGACGCGCACGTAGTCGACGAGCATGTCGGCCGGGTAGGTGCCCCCCGACGGATCGCCACCGCCGGAACCCGCGACCGCCAGGTCCATGACCGGAAACAGCTGGTAGCCCTGGTCGTTGAACTGCCAGTCGGGCAGTGAGTTCGCCGGAACGTTGAAGTACGGTTGCGCCCCGTCGACGTAGTCCTTCCAGAAGCGCATGCCAGCCTCATCCCACTGGACCCGCCACGTGTGCCACGCGCTGTCGACGGTGATGTTCTGGCTGACGTGTTCTCCGCCGTTCAACTTCGCGTGGACGGCGGTGCCGGCGGCCCAGTTGCCGTTGCCGTACCACTCCATGATGTCGACTTCGCCGCCGTTGACCGGGCTGTTGTTGGCCAGGTACCAGGCGGGCCAAGCACCTGGCGTGAGGCAGTTCAGCTTGATCCGGGCTTCCCAGTTGTGACCGATGCCGCCACGGAACTTCCCGAAGAGCTTGCCGCTGTAATAGTTGTTGCCGTCCTTCGCTGCGTGAAAGACGAGGTTCGACTTGCCGTCGAGGTACACGTTTCGGCGATCGTCACGGTATTGGCCGACGTTCTCGGGTAGCTCCCAGAACGTCGGGTCCTCCATCGTTTCGCGCGCTTGCGCCACCTCCCACTTCGACAGATCCGGGCTCGAGCCCGCCGGTCCGTCGAAGTCGTCCACGAAGAGGTACTGCCCGTTGGGCGGCGGCGCGGCAGGTGGGGGAGCAGCAGGCGCATCCACTCGCAACGGACGGGCATTGGCCTCGGGAACGGCGACCGCGGCTCCCAGCAGGCCGATCCCCGTCATCAGCATCAACCGGCGACGATCCATCTCAGGCATGACGACCATGTAAGCCGCAACGTCAGGCCCCGTGCAAGTCGCGTGGAGGCAGCCGGTCGATCCGACGGGACCGTCAGCTCGTGAGGGCGACCGCTTCGACCCGCGCCGGCACGTGCTTGTGCCACGGCGTGCCCGCGTAGGCGTCGCGCCACTGCGTCGAGGTCAGGGCGTTGGGCGCGACGCCGGGCGTCGTCGATGAGCCGTCTGCCCCGACGTAGTCGACGCCGTAGCCATTGGGCAGCGAGACGTGACCGGCCAGCATGGCGTCGCTGATCTCCACGGTGGCCTCGGCGCTGCCCGCCGCGGTGGTGATCCTGGCCCGGCCGCCGTCGGACAACCCGATGGCCGTCGCATCCTGCGGGCTGATCCGCAGCGCACCGTCCACGTCGCGTTTGCGCCAGCCAGGGTCGCGGATGATGTCGTTCGCGGTATAGGCGCGCCGCTCCCCGGCAGACAACACCATCGGAAACTCGGTGCTGGTGAGCGCCGTCGGCGCCGACCGCAGCGCGCGGATGTCGTCGAGCAGCTCCGGCATCTCCACGGCGATCTCGTGGTCCGGATGGCTGATCAGCGCGAAGTCGTCGGCGTACTCGTGCACGGTGAACGTCACACCCGACCGGCCGGCCAGGATCGCCTCGAACAGCGCGTTGCCGTCGGCATGGCCGGCCCGCCGAACCGCATCGGGGTAGGCCATGGCCGCCTTCTGCGCAAGACCCCACAGCGCGGCGGCACCGGCGAGACCCTCGGGCAGCGCGGGGCCCAGCGTCTCGTACAGCACGTACGGCAGCACCCTGCCCAGCGCGGGGTTGGCGCTGACGGCGACCAGGAAGGCCTGCGTATAGGCGTCCAACCCTTCCTCGGCCGCCCGACGAAGCGGTGTCAGCTCGGCATCGTCGACGACTCCGATGGCCCGCACCAGCCGGGCCCAGATCTCCGGCTCGGCCAAGGTCCCGGGCAGCGGGTCGAGAACGGGATGGCGCAGGTGAAATGTGTTGTGCGGGAACTCCAGATTGAAGAACGTGGCCTCGGGCTTCTCGAACTGGCTCGCCGCGGGCAGGACGTAGTCGGCGAGCCGAGCCGTCTCGGTCATGGCGACGTCGATGACGACGAGCAGTTCCAGCGACTCGAGCGCCTCACGCACCGCGGCCGAGTCGGCGACCGAATGGGCCGGATTACTGCTCTCGACGATCATCGCGCGGAAGCGATCGGGATGGTCGGTCAGGATCTCCTGTGGCACCACGTTGCTCGGCACCAACCCCGCGATGACCGGTGCTCCGGTGACCGGTGTGCGACCCACCCCGCCGACGCCGAAGAGCGGCGCAAACGACGAATGTAGGTGCTGCCCACCACGTTTGGCGAAATTGCCGGTGAGGATCCACAGCAGCTTGTTCAGATAGGAGCAGAGCGTGCTGTTCGGCGCCTGCTGAACGCCGAGGTCCTCGAAGACGGACACGCTCGCGGCGGCCGCAATCCGGCGGGCGGCCGCCCGCAGCAGCGACTCCTCGACGCCGCAGCGTTCGGCGTAGTCGCCGACGGGCACCTCGGCCAGCACCCCGCGCACCGCATCGACGCCGTTGACGTGATCGGCCAGGAAGGCGTCGTCGCAGAGTTCCTCCTGCACCAGTACCGCGGCCAGCGCCGCGAGACACCAGGCGTCGGTGCCTGGCCGCACGCGGAGATGGAAGTCGGCGAGCTTCGCGGAGTCGGTGACGACCGGGTCGATGACGATCATCGACCGTGCCGGATCCTTGGCGATCTCGTTGAGTACCACGCGGGCCCGCGGAAAGCTCTGCGACATCCACGGGTTCTTGCCGATGAACACCGACACCTCGGCGTGCTCGAACTCGCCGCGGGTGTGCCCGCCGTAGAGGTGCGCGTCCACCCAGTGCTCGCCGGTCTTCTCCTGCGCAAGGGCATTGGACCGGTATCGGGAGCCGATCGCCTTGAGGAACGCACCGCTGTAGGCACCGCCCAGGTGATTGCCCTGTCCGCCACCGCCGTAGTAGAAGATCTTGTCGCCGCCGTGCTCGTCACGGATCTTCGCGAATCCGTCGGCGATCTCGGCGATCGCGGTGTCCCACTCGATCTCCTCATAAGTGCCGTCGGCACATCTGCGCAGCGGTGACGTCAGCCGGTTGCGGCTGTTCTGGTACCGGTCGAGCTGGAGCGCCTTGTTGCAGGTGTAGCCCTGCGACGCGGGATGCTCCTTGTCCCCGCGAATCTTGACCAGCTTGCGGTCGTCGACCTGCACGATGACCCCGCAGTTGCACTCGCAGAGGATGCACGCGGTCGACTGCCATTCATCGGTCATGTCATGCACTCCCTGTTTCGGCCTTCAGAAGCGACCGCAGTTGGCGGTGCGTCGAATCAAGTGGGGTGACGTCACGCGTCGCCCTGGCGATCACGATCGCGCCCTCGATTGCCGACGTGATGAACACCGACAGTTCCCGCGCCAGGTCTTCGGCGATGCCGTCGTCGACGAGTCGCGCGGTGATCAGGTCGGTCCAGCGCACGAACGCCGCGCCTGCGCGCTCGAGTACGGCGGCATTCTGATCCTTGGCGGGGTCTCCCGCCTCGACCGCGACGGCCACCACCGGGCAACCCGCGCGGTAGTCGGAGTTGGTCAACTGCTTGCGGAAGCCGGCGACGACGGCGTCCAGAACATCGATACCCGTTGTCGCACCGGCAATTTGGGCCGCGACGTGGTCGCTGGCGAAGTCGATGGCCTCGCACAGCAGTTGCGTGCGGCCGCCGGGGAAGTAGTGGTAGGCCGAACCGCGAGGGGCGCCGCTGTGTTCCAGGACGTCCGAGATCGCCGTCGAATGGGCACCGCGCTCGCGGATGAGCAGCGCCGTCGAGGTGATCATGCGTTCGCGTGCAGTCGCCATTATGTAAGG